>JAFTHJ010000009.1 GCA_017457465.1 Clostridia bacterium
AAAAACTTTTATGCTGGGATATGCTAACCCTTTTTATTATTTTTAATTTTGGGTTTTAGGACCGTCGGGGTGGCCGGTCCCTACCATTAGTGAGGTTAAAAATTTCGACCTGCCATTTGGGGGAAGATATGCGAATGAATTAAATCAAATACCGTAGGTGTATAAAATATCTCTTTTTCGTTATCTATTGACTTTTTTCTGAATCAATGCTATAATAAAAATGCTCAACAAACTGAATATTAGCGGAACTAAAGGTGTATTTTCTTTTTAGGGGTATACTCTTTTTCGTTGCGCTTACATATTGAATTTGATAAAAATGCAAATTCCAATTATGTAAGCGTGTTTATACACCTTCCGCATAAGTTTGTTGAGCGACAAATCGGGGTTTGCGTTTTTTGTGCGTAGCTTCGGTTGCGCACTTTTTTGTTTTTGGGGGTAAGAAATGAGGATATACAGAGCAACCTTTATAGGACACAGAGAGATACACACAACGCGTGAGCTTGACGAGCGGCTTGAGTCGGATATCGAGGAGCTTATACGACACAATGAATTTGTTGAATTCTATATCGGTCGCAACGGAGATTTTGATATTCTTGTCGCCTCGATAATAAAAAGAGTTCAGAGGAGACTCGGAAAAGAAAAAAGCGCCTTGACGCTTGTACTTCCGTATGAGGTCAAGGATATAGAGTATTACAAGAAATATTATGATGATATCATAATCCCCATATAGGGAGTGCATTTCAAGTCGGCGATAGGGGCGAGAAACAGGTGGATGGTTGATAAATGCGATGCTTTGTTCGCCTATGTGGAGAGAAGCGAGGGCGGCGCGGCGGAATGTCTGGCTTACGCCGAAGAGCAGGGCTTGAAAATAATAAATTATGCGACGAAATAAATGAACCGCATTGGTAACGCCGTTACCAATGCGGTAAATTTTTGGATTATTTTCTGTAAAGCTTACCCGAATCGCGGAGATAGGTGATACAGTCTGTTACCCAGTCTGTCTGAAGAATATCGTATCCCTTATCGGCAAGCCAACCCCAACCCTTTGCGGGGTCGTCGATAAGCGAGGTGTGGTCGTCGTGTCCGCCAACCAGAGGTCTTGTAAGGCTGAAGAGAATGGGGTTAACCCAAAGCACCTTGCCATTCTTGTGCATCATTTCGATATATGCGTCATCTGTAACAGGAGCATCATCCTTCGCGAAAACGACCTCGCTTCCGACGTAGTTTATGTTACGTCCGCGGCACATCTCGAGCGCGGTGTCGGTCTCATAAGAAACCGCGAGGAAGGAAATATCGGGAGCAAGTTCCTCGGTAGCGTCGTATATCCAAGTGTTCTTGACTTCACCCTTGAGTATTATCTGGTCAACGATATTGTGGCGGCGGATGCTTTCAACAAGCTCGGGGAAGCAGCTATATGCTTTGTCTGTATTTATGTAGCAACGGCCCTTGAATGTTTCGAACAGCTCGTCAAGCGTGGGGACAGGCATCTTCGATGTCTGGTTTCTCAAAGCCTCTATCTCGGCGTTGGTCATCTTCGTGATGTCGCAGTCGTATCCGAGCATTTTTTTCTCGGTTCCCGGGTGGAAAACATAAAGCTTACCCTCCGCGGAACGGGCAACGTCTATCTCGATTATATCGGCTCCCGCCTTAACGGCAGCCTCAAAGCCCATCATAGAGTTAAATGTGATGATACCTGCGTTGTATCCTCCATGCGCGGTTACCATAACCTTTTTTCTCGAACGTTCAAACAAGGTTTCCATAGAAAAAATCTCCTTCAAAATTGGATAATATTTTCCGAGAGCATACTCGGTTATTCAAGGGGATTATAGCACAATTTTCAACTTTTGTCAATCAATATAATACATTTTTATGCAAAAAACGCAATAAAATCAACTATATCCGATATGCAGAAAAAAGAGAAAAGTTTTTCAGTTTTATACCGTCATTTTTATCAAAAACTAACCTTACGGCGATTAATTTGAGAGGAGACTAAAATGAAAGGCAAAACAAAATTTTTAATTTTTTTGATAATCGCGCTGCTTCTTTCGTCCTTTGCGGTGAATGTGTTTGCCGAGAGCGGCGGAGCTATGGGGTGGTACTGTACGAGAAACCGTGACCACAGGCAGCCTATAGCCGACGCGCCTTTGAGGTACGTTGAGGAGTACGGCGGATATTATATAGACAAAAAGCACGGAGACGAAAACGAGGAAAAGGTCGTATATCTGACCTTTGACGCGGGATATGAGAACGGAAATGTTGAGAGGATTCTTGACGTTATGAAAGAGGAAAATGTCAAAGGGGCATTCTTTGTTCTCGGAAATCTGATAAGCAAGAACACCGAGCTTGTGCGGCGAATGGCTCAAGAGGGGCATACTGTTTGTAATCACACCAACCGTCACAGGGATATGACCAAGGTCGGCAGTATAGAGGAATTCCGTGCCGAGCTTGAGGCGCTTGAGACTCTTTACCGAGAAAACGTAGGCGGGGAAATGGCGAAATATTACCGTCCGCCGGAGGGAAAATTCAACGAGACGTCAATGAAATACGCTTGTGAGCTTGGCTATAAAACGGTGTTCTGGAGCTTTGCATACGCCGATTGGGACAACGCCCGACAGATGTCGCCCGAGGCGGCAAAGAAAAAGATAATGGACAATATTCACAACGGAGCCGTGATATTGCTTCACCCGACCTCGGCAACCAATGCCGAGATACTCGGAGACGTGATAAGAGAGCTGAAATCGCAAGGGTATAGCTTCGGTACGCTTGACGAGCTGACGGCGTGATAATACTATGAAAAGAGCGGCATTAACGGTTTTTCTGGCGCTTGTCCTGCTTCTCACGGCTATAGTGCCGACGGGCGCGACGGCGGGGAACGTATTCGCGAAGAACAGCTCCGCCATAGGAAAGATAGCCCTTACCTTTGACGACGGTCCACACCCGATATATACCCCGAAAATCCTCGAGATACTTGAGGAATATGGGGTTAGCGCGACATTTTTCGTCATAGGAAAAAATGTTGAGAATTATCCCGATGCCTTTCGGGCGATTCTTGATTCGGGGTGCGAGATAGGCAACCATACCTATACTCACAAAAATATGGAGGGAATGAACGACCGCGAGATACGCGATGAGCTTGAGCAGACCGAGGCGGCTGTGGCGAAGGCTTGTGAGCGCAGACTCTCGCTTTTGCGTCCCCCCGAGGGCTCTTGCGGCGCTCCTCTTGAGAGGGTGAGCGTTGAGCGCGGATATGACGTCATTCTCTGGAGCATTGACACGCTCGACTGGGCGCACACCCCATCGGATATAATCGCGCGAAGAGTGCTTTCAAACGCTCACGACGGCGATATAATACTGATGCACGATTACGTCTCTCACGGAAGCACAACGCTCGAGGCGCTCCGTATAATAATTCCCGAGCTTCTTGCGCGAGGTTATGAGTTTGTGACAGTGAGTGAGCTTCTCGGGGAGGAATAAATTGCGGCTTCAAATATTGAATAAAAGGGCGCGGATTTTTCTTCCGCGCTCTTGAATTTGAGGAGATAATATGTTAAAATAAATATACTTACGATTCAGAGTTCAAGGGGAATGATATGGAGCTTAAAGAGAGATATATAAGAGCCAAGCGGCGCCTTTTTGACATAGTGTATTCAAATCTTAATGAAAGACAGAGAGAAGCGGTATTCACAACCGAGGGACCTCTGCTCGTACTCGCGGGTGCGGGAAGCGGAAAGACCACCGTTCTTGTTAAGAGAATAGCCTTTATTATAAAATACGGCGATGCCTACTTCAGCGAGAAAGTACCCGCAAATATCTCGGAGGAGAGTGTGGCAAGACTCGAAGCGGCGGCAAAGCTGCCACGAGAGCAGATAGAGGAGATTCTTCCCGAGTTTATCACAAACCCCTGCGCACCGTGGCAGATGCTCGCCATAACCTTTACGAACAAGGCGGCGGGTGAGATAAAGCAGAGACTGCTTACCGCTTTTGACGATGAAGCGGTTGCCGCTTCGGTGTGGTCTGGTACATTCCACTCGATATGTATGCGCATACTTCGCAAATACGGCGACCGTGTGGGATACGCCTCGGGCTTTACCGTGTACGATACCGACGACACGAAAAAGTGCATATCAACCGTTATGAAGGAGCTGAATATCGACGATAAGACTCTGCCGATAAAATCGGTTATGGCGGAGATAAGCCGAGCAAAGGAAAAGCTTATCACGCCCGAGGTCTTCTCACTTGAATACGCGGGGGATTACAGACTTCGTCAGATGTCGCGTATTTACAAAGGCTATCAGGACAAGCTCCGCGCTTCCAACGCTCTCGATTATGACGATATCATAATGCAGACTATCTTCCTTCTCCGTGAGGATGAGGAAGCGAGAGAATTTTATGTGAATAAGTTCAAATATGTCTGTGTTGACGAGTATCAGGATACCAACCTCGCGCAGTTTGAGCTGACAAGAATACTCGCCTCGGGCGCAAAAAATGTTATGGTAGTCGGAGACGACGACCAGAGCATCTATAAATTCCGCGGCGCGGATATAACCAATATTCTTGAATTTGATAAAACCTATAAGAACGCCAAGGTGATACGCCTCGAGGAAAATTACCGCTCGACCAAGCCGATACTTGACGCGGCGAACGGCGTTATCGCTAATAATAAGGGCAGAAAAGGGAAGACACTCTTCACCTCGAGAGAGGGCGGAGAGAGGCTTACGCTCAAGTGCTGCGAGGACCAGAACGGCGAGGCGAATTATATCGTTGATACGATAAACCGAGCGGTGGCTGACGGTGAGAGAGCATACAGAGATTTCGCAATACTCTACAGAACAAATGCCCAGTCGCAGGTAATAGAGCGCACATTCGCCAAGAGCGGAATCCCTTATCGTATACTCTGCGGACAGAGATTCAATGACCGCAAGGAAATAAAGGATGTTCTCGCCTATCTCCAGCTTATCAATAACTACCGCGATAATGAGCGTCTTAAGCGTATTATAAACGAGCCTAAAAGGAAGATAGGCGGCGCTACGATAGACGCGATAGAGATGATAGCGCGTGAGCAGGACTGCTCTATGTTCGAGGTCATAAAACACGCCAATAAGTATATGGCGCTCTCACGCTCGGAGAGTAAATTACTCGCCTTTGCGGAGCTTATAGAGGGACTCGCAAATCTTCTCAACACCGATATTACGCTCGAAGCCTTTGTGAAGCAGGTGCTTGACCGCTCAGGATACCGTCAGATGCTTATTGACGCGGGTGAGGAGGAGAAGGACAGACTTGACAATATCGAGGAGTTTATCTCGGGAGTAATTGATTACGAAAAGAGACAGGAGGATAACGATTCCGAAGCGACGCTTACGGGATTCCTCGAGGAAAACGCGCTTGTCTCGGAGGTCGATAAATATGACGAAAGCGCAGATGCCGTCGTTATGATGACGATACACTCGGCAAAGGGACTTGAATTTCCCGTGGTGTTCCTGCCGGGTATGGAGGACGGAATTTTCCCCGGTATGCAGAACATACTCGCGTCCGATGCCGAGATGGAGGAGGAGCGCCGTCTGGCTTATGTGGCAATCACGAGAGCAAAAGATAAGCTCTGCCTGATACATACCCAGCGCCGTATGCTCTACGGCAGAACCTCATATAATCCGCTCTCGAGGTTTGTCACCGAAATTCCCGAGGAGCTTATCGAGAAGGTTGGGGAGAGCAGACGGCAGTATTACTCGGAGACGGCAGTGCCGAAGCCGAGAACACCGTATAATCCGTCAAATACATTTACTACCGAGAAGCTTACCGTCAATAAACCGCTCTTTGCCAAGAGCGCACAGGGAGCGTCAAAGGAAATCTTCCGTGAGGGCGATATTGTCTCTCATATGAGCTTCGGTAGGGGAGAGATACTCTCTGTCAAGCCGATGGGCGCCGACACGCTCTACGAGGTAATGTTCGATAAGGTCGGCACGAAAAAGCTTATGGCAACCTACGCAAGACTTAAAAAGATAAATTGAATATACCGTAAAAACATCCCTGCCGCCCGAAATTCGGGAGGCGGGGATGTTTCTTTTTAACGAATGGTGAAAAAACTAAAATCAAGCGAATTTATTAATTAATAATTGAGATTTGTTTGGGTAAAGTTGTTTTTTGGGAGAAATGTGTTATAATTAACGGTATAAAAGCATTTTGAATCAAAAACGACAACCGAAGTTTGCGAAATTTCAAAATAAACATAGCTATCAAGCTGTATTTTATATGGTTTTGCGGCTTCGCTGCAACTGCAGGGTGCGAAATCTAATCAACATAAGTTGGTTGACTATAGATATTAATTCCAGTATCATATATGAGGAAATATTTTTGGCACAGTTTTGTAAAGAATGTGCGTAAAGCCTTTTGGGGCAATATTATGTTTAGGAGAAGTATTATGACAATAGGTGAAAAAATCGCAAAATTAAGGACGGCAGCAAATATTTCACAGGAGCAACTTGCCGAAAAGGTTGAGGTCTCTCGTCAATCGGTCTCAAAATGGGAAATGAATCAGGCTATGCCGCAGATTGATAAGGTTTTGCTTCTTTGTGAGCTTTTTGATATCTCCGCGGATGAGCTTTTGCGCGATAAAATCGAGCTTCGCGGAATAGAATCAAAGGAGCGTACCTCAAATAAATATTTCGGAACGGATGGATTTCGCGGTGAAGCCAACGTAAATCTTACCTCTATACAGGCATATAAGGTCGGACGTTTTTTGGGCTGGTACTATTCACGTAATACAGCCGAAAGTACCAATTATCGCCCTAAAATTGTCATCGGAAAGGATACGCGCCGTTCAAGCTATATGCTTGAATATTCTATCGTCGCGGGAATCACCGCGTCGGGCGCGGACGCCTATATGCTGCACGTTACAACAACCCCAAGTGTTTCTTTTGTAACAAAGCAGGATGAGTTTGACTGCGGAATTATGATTACCGCCTCTCACAATCCCTTTTACGATAACGGAATTAAGATTATTAACCGTTACGGAGAAAAGCTCAATGACGCAACGACCGCTCTCATAGAAGCATATCTCGATGGAGATATGAAGGCGCTGGGACTGTCTCAAGATGACCTGCCTCTTGCAAAGCGCGAAAAAATAGGTTGTATTGTTGATTATGTTTCGGGCAGAAATAGGTATGTAGGATATCTGATATCACTTGCCTCCAATTCGTATAAAAAGCTTCGGATAGGACTTGATTGCGCAAACGGAGCCTCGTGGATGATTGCCAAAAGTGTATTTGGTGCGCTTGACGCGCATTTGACGGTTATCGGAGCCGAGCCTGACGGACTTAACGTAAATAACGGATACGGCTCTACTCATATCGAAAAACTGTGTGAGCTTGTAAAGGAGCAGCATCTTGATTTGGGATTTGCCTTTGATGGGGATTGTGACAGGTGTATCGCGGTGGACGGCGATGGAAACGTCGTAGACGGAGACGCAATGATGTATATACTTGGAAGACGGCTCAAATCTAGAGGGATGCTGAACAATAATACGGTCGTAGCAACGATTATGTCAAATAGCGGATTTGTGAACAGTTTGAAAAAAATCGGAATAAATTGTGAGCAGACAACGGTTGGAGATAGATTCGTATACGAGTGTATGCAAAACAATAATTATAGCTTGGGCGGAGAACAGTCGGGGCATATAATACTCAAGAAATATGCAACCACAGGTGACGGTCTTCTTACCGCTATAATGATATGCGAGGAGGTCTGTGATTCAAAGCTTTCATTGGCGGAACTGGCTGCTCCCATAAAGCTTTATCCGCAGTATACGAAAAACGTTCGTGTTAAAAACAAGGCGGCGGTATTGAAGGATGAGAATGTTCTTCGTGAGATTAACGAGGTTGAGAAGCTCATAGCGGGAAAGGGCAGGGCGCTTCTTAGACAGAGCGGTACGGAGCCTGTAATTCGCGTAATGATAGAAAGCGAAAGTGAAGAAAAATGCGTTGAATACGCTGATAGAATAGTAGATATGATTATAAGAGGGGGACACGGAGTTGAGTAAAAAAGTAAAGACAAAAGAGCTGTTTGAGTGTAAAACGGCATATCTGAAGGAGCTTTTTGAGGCATCCGAGTATCCGTGGGAAATGCTTCCCAAAATCAAGGAATATATTCTCGGCTTGATAAACGAGGGAATCGAGGGATATACTCTGATTGCGGAGGGCGTTCTTGTGGGAGAAAACGTGAAGATTTATCCCACGGCAACGATAGAAGGACCGACGATTATAGGCTCGGGTACGGAGATACGCCCGGGCGCATTTATCAGAGGAAGTGTTATAACGGGAGAAAAATGTGTAATCGGTAATTCCAGCGAACTCAAAAACTGTGTTTTGTTGGACGGGGTTCAGGTTCCGCACTACAATTATGTTGGAGATTCTGTTTTGGGAAATCGGGCGCATCTGGGTGCGGGGTCAATCTGCTCAAATCTTAAAAGCGATGGCAAGAACATTGTAATTCACGGAGATACAGAATATCAAACGGGACTTCGTAAGGTCGGAGGCATACTGGCAGACGGTGCCGACGTAGGCTGTGGGTGTGTGCTTAATCCGGGAACGGTAATCGGAAGAGGCACCTCGGTATATCCGAGAACATCTGTAAGGGGTGTTATCGGAGAGGGTTGTATCGTAAAGAGTATGGACAATATCGTAAAAAGAATATAATGGGGGAAACACATATGAATTATATTGTAGTGGATACGTACGAGGAGCTTGGTAAAAAAGCTTCGAATATCATTGCATCGCAGGTGATAATGAAGCCGAATTGTGTTTTGGGACTTGCGACGGGTTCTACACCGTTAGGCACATATAAATATCTTGCGGAAATGTGTGCCGCGGGAGAGCTGGATTTTTCGGGTGTGACCTCTGTTAACCTTGATGAATACGCGGGACTTGACGGTTCACATGAACAGAGCTACCGCTATTTTATGGATACAAATTTGTTTTCAAAAATCAACATAGACAGAGATAAAACCTTTGTCCCGAGCGGAATAGCCGAAGACCTTGAAAAAGAGGGGCAGGAATATGACAGGCTTATTGAAGGTCTCGGCGGTATTGATTTGCAGCTTCTTGGGATAGGCGTTGACGGACATATCGGATTTAACGAGCCAGATAGCGTTTTTACCGCGGAAACTCATGCTGTTGAGCTTGACGAATCAACAATCGAGGCAAACGCTCGATTCTTTTCTTCAAAAGATGAGGTTCCGCGTTGGGCAATCACAATGGGTATGAAGTCGATTATACAGGCAAAGAAGATACTGCTTATCGCGAACGGACAGAATAAGAAAGCGATTTTGGAAAAAGCTTTCAACGGTCCTGTTGACCCGATGGTTCCCGCGTCAATCTTGCAGCTTCACCCAGATGTGACTGTAATCTTTTCTGAAAATTGAAATGAAAGAACAGGCAATATCACCGTTCGGTGATATTGCCTTTTGTGTTTAGTGTTGTATCGCGGAGATCCTTCGCTGCGCCGCCCCGCGCCAGTCATTCTTGAGCGAAGCGAAGAATCTCGCGGGGCGACTTGTTCGAGGATGACACGGCGGGAGTTACGACGCCTTTGCCATAGGAATATTTGCGGCATTTAACATATTTTCAATGAAAATTCCGTACCCCGTGGCGGGGTCATTGATGAGAACGTGCGTGACCGCGCCGACAATTTTGCCGTTCTGGATTATAGGAGAGCCGCTCATTCCCTGAATAATTCCGCCCGTTTTTTCGAGCAGGGCAGGGTCTGTCACCTTGACGGTGAAGCATTTATTGCCTCGCGCGTCACGGTTGATATTGCATATTTCAATGTCGTATTTTGAGACACAGCCCGAGTCAAGCGTACAGTATATATACGCCTTGCCCTCTCGGAGCTCATCTCTTTTTCCTACAGGCAGGGGCTCACAGTGAATCCCCGAGGGCTTTCCCGCGAAAACTCCGTAAACGCCGCATTCGGTATTCTCAAGGAGCGTACCTGTCTTGCCCGAGCTGAAATAACCCTTGACCTCACCGGGGGAACCCGCAAGTCCCTTAACGACTCCGCTTATCGTCACTCCGACGACAGAGCCCCTCTGCATTGGTATGAGCTTACCGCTCTGCGCGTCGCATATTCCGTGTCCGAGCCCCGCAAAGGCATAGCTTTCGGGTACGATATAGGTCACGGTTCCGATTCCCGCTCCGCTGTCTCTGACGTAAATTCCGGTCTTGTATTTGCTTTCGGCGGCAGAATACGCGGGTGTGAGCTTGGCGGTGTATTCCTTATCCTCTCTCATATACGTGAGAGTAACCGTCTTTCCTCCGCTCTCTCCCACGATTCTTTCAAGCTCGGCGGCGCCCATAACCGCCTCGCCGTCAATCTTCGTTATGATATCGTTTATACGAAGTCCCGCTTCCTCGGAGGGATTTTTTCTTCCGCTCTCCGACTCGACGTCACAAAATCCCACCACGAGGACACCCTCTGTGATGAATTTTACTCCGAACGGCATACCGCCGGGGTAGAGAAGCTGCGGTGTTTCACGGTTTACAGAGACACTTTTGAGCGGAATTATTCCGTAGAGCTTATAATCTATATTTTCACTTTTGGTGGCAGATACATTGCAAGAGCTGACGAGGGGATATTCGGGTATATCCGTGTCAGCGAGGCAGCTTACCGAGTCGGGGATAATAAGCTCGTAAGCGCCTGTAAGAGTGACAGAGAACATTATAAACGCCAGAAGAAAGAGTGAGCAGCATTTTAAAAATTTTTTTGCCATTGGTCTGTCTTCCTTATTCTTTTTACGTTGTTTGCGAATGATACGGTGGAAGTATCTTTTATGTTCGCAATATTATCTTGTGCAGAAAAAAAGATTTGATTAATAACAAAATTGATGTAAAGAACAAATTTTTTTCTTTTGTGGAAATCACTCGCCATATAATTATATTTATATGTAATAATTGCGGTAAAATACTTGACAATTAATAAAAAAAGGAATATAATTAGTTAGCTAACTAATTAAAATGCTTGTGAGGTATTTATATGAAGAAAAAATATGAATGTCCTGCCAGACCGCCCGAGAGAGCGGAGTTGAGCAATAACCCCATTATGATGTGTCACGAGATATCGCATCTCTCAAGAGCGCGAGTCAGGGAGCTTAACGATACCGATGACAGTGCGGCACCGAGAGGAACCAGATTGGTTCTTTCTTTTTTGGCGACGGGAGACGGAGTCACACAGCAGGAGCTTGTGAGGGCAACGCATCTGCGCGCGCCAACTGTCAGCGTGATACTGAAAAATCTTGAGGACGGCGGATTTGTTGAGAGACGGCGCGACAGCTCGGATATGCGCTCACACAGAGTTTATCTCACCGAGCGAGGCAGAGAGCTTGACAGAAAAAACATTGAAAAAATAAAGCTTGTCGATTCTCTGGGGCTCACAGGGCTTGATGCCGCCGAAACAGAGCAGCTTATGAGTCTGCTTGGAAAAATAAGGAATAATTTGCTTTGTGAAAAGAGTGAAAAGGAGGGAGCGGAAAACAAATGAGAAAAATTTTCGCATATCTGAAGCCGTATAAATTGTTTGCCGTGCTTTCCCCTCTGCTTATGATGGGCGAGGTACTTGCCGACCTGTGTCTGCCGAAGCTTATGACGGTTATTGTCGACTGCGGAATCGCTAAAAACGGAGATGTTTCCGAGTCGGCGTTCGCCTCGGCAATTATGAGGCTGCTCTTTGGAGAGGGCGCTTATACCTCAATGCAGGTTATAGTAACATTTGGTATACTTATGCTTGTAGTGGTGCTTATCGGAGGAGCTTTCGGCATCTCCTGCGCGTATACCGCGGCGAGAGCCTCGCAGGGACTCGGTCACGACCTGCGCTGCGACGCATATAGCCGAGTTATGTCGCTCTCAATAGAGCAGACTGACAAGTTCACCACGGGCTCACTTGTCACACGAATGACCAACGATATCACTATGATAGTCGATTTTACCGAAATGGTGCTTCGTATGTTTGTACGTGCGCCCATCTTCTTTGTCGGAGGCGCGATAATGCTTCTCACGCTCGACATATCCTTTGGCGTTATTCTCATTTGCGCACTTCCGATTATGGCACTCACTATTTTCTTTGTTATGAGGAAGGCGGTGCCGATATTCTCGGGAGTTCAGAAGAAGCTCGACAGAGTTAATTCTGTGGTTCAGGAGAATGTCAGCGGAGCGAGAGTCGTTAAGGCGTATGTCAAGGAAGAATATGAAACAGGTAGATTTACCGAGGCGAACAGAGAGCTTCGCGACACGAACTACCGTGTACAGAAAATTATGGCGTTTATGCATCCCGTGATGCACGTCGTTATGAACCTTGCCATAATCGCTATCATATACATAGGCGGATGGCAGATAGAGAACGTGGCAGGAACGGGAATGACCGCGGGAACAATTATGGCGGGTATTACTTATGTGACACAGGTTCTTATGTCGATAATGATGGTAACAATGATGTCGCAGTCTATATCAAGAGCTATAGCCTCGGCAAAGAGAATAAACGAGGTGCTTGATTCCGACCCCGTCATCGTCGGCGGAGAAAAGAGCGCCGAGGGCGGAGATATCGCGGTGTCCTTCAGAAATGTTTCGTTCAGATACCCCGAAACCCACGGACGCCCCGTGCTTCACGATATAAATCTTGATGTAAAGCGTGGAGAGACACTTGCCGTTATCGGCGCGACAGGCTCGGGAAAGACCTCGCTTGTTAACCTTATCCCGAGGTTTTATGACGCTACAGAGGGTGATATTTATGTTGACGGACTTCACGTAAAGGAATACGACCTCACCTCACTCCGAGGCAAGATAAGCTTTGTTATGCAAAAGAGTGAGCTTTTCTCGGATACTATAGAAAATAACATTCGTTGGGGTAAGCCCGATGCCGACTCGGAGGAGATTCGCGAGGCAGTGCGAGTCGCTCAAGCCGAGGAGTTTGTCAATGGCTTCAACGACGGATATGATACCTTTATAGCTGAAAAGGGAGCATCGCTTTCAGGGGGACAGAAGCAGAGAATGTCTATCGCCAGAGCGGTGGTGCGAAAGCCTGAAATACTTATTCTCGACGACTCCACCTCGGCACTCGACCTTGCCACAGAGGCGAAGTTAAGACGAGCCCTGAAAGAAGAATTCGAGGACACCACCGTCATAATGATAGCGCAGAGAATAGCGAGTGTCCGCGAGGCAGACCGTATCGCTGTCATAGAGGGCGGAACTATTATAGCCTGTGCTCCTCACGATGAGCTTATGGAGAGCTGCAATACCTACCGTGATATTTACAATTCACAGATGCAGAACGGAGGTGTGGCTAATGAATAATCAGAGAAGAGGCGAACAGACAATGCCCCCGATGGGTAGACCTGGCGGAGGCCCCGGCGGCGGAAGAGCTGGCGGACCTATGGGCGCGAGGGTGAACCGTGAGAAGCCGAAGAATATAAAAAAGAGTCTGTTCAGGCTTCTGAAATATATCGGAAAGAGCAAGATGCTTATTATCGCGCTTATCGCGATAATGGTGGCTGTTACTGTATCCGACCTTGCGGGTCCCGCACTTCAGGGCGCGGCTATAGACACAATAAAGATAGAGAACGGCTCACTAACGGTGGATTTCGGAGCTATGCTGCGATATCTTGGTGTTATGGTGATACTTTTCGTCTTCAGCGCGGTGATGAATTTCTTTTCGGCGATAATCGCGGCGAAGCTTTCGCAGAACACGGTTTATACGCTTCGTAACGACCTATTCGCCAAAATTTCAAGACTTCCGATAAAGTATACCGACACACACAAGCACGGCGATATAATGTCGAGAATGACGAATGACGTTGAGAACGTATCAAACGCCATTTCGCAGTCGATATCCTCGCTCATATCAAGTGTTCTGACTCTCGTGGGCGCATTCTCAATGATGCTTTATTACGGTTGGATAATGGCGCTTATCGCCTGTGTCACCATACCGCTTACGATATTCATTTCGGGCAATCTCGCGAAATTTATGAGAAAATATTTCGTGCGTCGTCAGAAGCTTATGGGACAGCTTAACGGTCAGGTCGAGGAGATGGTTACCTCGTATAAGACTGTAGTCGCCTACGGCAAGGAGAAGGGGGCAGTCAAGGATTTCTCGGCTACGAGCGAGGAATTCAAGAGGTGCAGTATCAGTGCGAGAGTATGGGGCTCGATTATGGGACCTTGTATGAACTTTCTCGGAAATCTCCAGTACGTGCTTATCGCCGTATTTGGCGGATTCTTCGTGTTGAACCCCGTAAGCTTTATGAGAACGCTTACTATCGGTAATATCCAGTCAATGCTTCAGTATTCAAAGAAATTCACCCGTCCCGTAAACGAGATAGCTAACCAGTATTCCTCAATACTCACAGCTCTGGCGGGAGCCGAGAGAATATTCGATATAATGGATAGCGCGGACGAGGTGGATGACGGTAAATCGGATATAAGAGTTGAGGAGATAAAGGGAAATATCCGATTTGAAAAGATAGACTTTTCCTACGAGGAGGGAGAGCCCGTGCTGAAATCTCTCGACCTCTGGGTAAAGGAGGGACAGAAGATAGCCATAGTCGGCGCGACAGGCTCGGGAAAGACCACGATAGTGAATCTGCTCACGAGATTTTACGAGCTTGACGGCGGAGTTATCACGATAGACGGCATAGATATCACCGAGATACCCAAGAGTACGCTTCGACGAGCTATAGCGATAGTGCTTCAGGACACAGTCCTGTTTTCGGATACGATAGCCGCAAATATAAAATACGGCAGACTTGACGCGACAGATGAGGAAATGAAGCGAGCGGTGGCTCACGCCAAGGCAGACGAGTTTATCGAGAGGCTGCCCGAGGGATATAATACCGTACTTGCCGAGTCGGGAAGCGACCTCTCGGCAGGACAGCGACAGCTACTTGCCATTGCCCGTGCCGTACTTGCCGACCCGAAGATACTCATACTTGACGAGGCGACCTCAAGCGTCGACACGAGAACCGAGATGCACATTCAACAGGCAATGGTGGCGCTTATGAAGAACCGCACCTCGCTTATCATCGCACACCGACTCTCAACCATACGTGATGCCGATAAGATAGTTGTGGTCAAGGACGGAACGATAGTCGAGGCGGGTAATCACGAGGAGCTTCTCGCGCTCGGAGGAGAGTATCATAAGCTATACAGTAATCAGTTCGCGGGTATTGCGACATGATGTTTGACAGAGAAAAATTTGCCAAACTCTGCGCCGAGGATGGCGCGGGGGAGATATGCGCGGACAGTATCGGACTGTATAAAGAAAAACGGCTTCACAGAATACTCAAACGGCTCGTCTGCGAGAATCCCGACGCACACGAATTTAAGATAGGGAATTATGTTGCGGATGTGTTTGAGACAGGGCGGATAACCGAGATACAAACAGGCTCGTTTTATCCGCTTCACCGAAAGCTCACATATTATCTCGCAAAGACAGACTATGAGGTAAGACTCGTACACCCCGTTATCGCTGAAAAAAGGATAATACGAATAGACAAAGAAAGCGGAGAGGTGATAAGAAGCCGCCGCTCACCGAAGCGAGTGGGGATGGGGGAGATAATGCGGGAGATATTCAGAATAGCCGAGCTTGTGAAAAACGAGCGGCTTGAGATAGTTATTCTGTATATTTCCGCCGACGAGTACAGATATTCCGAGGCAGTGAGGTACAGAAGGTCGGGCAAATACGACTCCGAGCTGCTGCCGCGAGAGATACTCTCCGAGGAGCGGTTTTGCGGAGTTGAGTCCTATAAATTTCTGCTTGACGGCACTCCCGAGCGATTTTTGGCAAAGGAGTACGGCACTCTCAAGAAGCTGCACGGCAGAGAGCTTTACAGTACGCTCAATCTGCTCACGGCGCTCGGACTTCTCGAGCGCGAAAAAGGGGAGCGCGGCGCATATGAATACAGGTGTACGGACAACTCGGAAAATGGAATTTAATAAAGTCGGGCGGATATATCAAATCCGCCCGACGATTTTATATAAATCGTTGATTACTTTAGAAATGAACCACAAAAGAAATCTTGATTTTTTGTCGCTTCCACCTATTTTGATTTTTTTGCTTCAGCGTTAAAAAACAGTTAACAAATTTGTTATATCATTGATATAACTTGGAGAAGATTTTTCTCCGAAAAACTAAAGATTTGAAAGCGAGTATAGCTATGTTTGAGCATCTTTCCGAGGATAAAAAGAGAGTTAATGTGCGTGATTTCGGAGCTGTAGCCGACGGAGTTACAGACGATACGGCGGCGATAATCGCGGCGGCTGATTCGCTCACCGAGGGCGGTATAGTATATTTTCCCGCGGGTGTATATCTTATGGATTTCGTTCCGTTCCGCGAGGGCGTGACATACCTGCTTGAGGGCAAGGCGGACGATATATCCGCGGGATATACCGAGGAGCTTCAGAAAAGAATAGCAGACGGTGAGTTCGCTGTTCTTCGCTCTATGGGCAAGGGCGATATGTTTATAAACCACGAAAAGGAAAAGTTTGCTACAGGTAACGCGGTATCTAATTACGGACTTTCGGGCGGAGTTATAGACTGTGTCGGACGTGTCAGAGCATTCATTTTCATTCACTGTGAGAACGTTCTGCTTGAAAACTGTATAATCCTCGACTCTCCTAACAACCACTCTATTCAGGTCACGGGAGCGCGTGATGTTATGATACGCAACTGTATGTTCGCGGGATATAATTTCAAGGGTAATCTCTATGCCGAGACTATACAGATAGAGCAGTCGCATTCGGGCGCTATCGGTTGGCAGATGTTTACCACATCAAATGTCTCATACGGAGAATACCGCTTCTGCGAGAATGTGACCGTCGAGGGCTGTTATTTCGGCAAGAGCGCAAACTTTGGCGCCCCGCTTATTCCGATAGGACACCACGGTCAGGAATATAAGTCAAGTGTAACAGGCTGTTACATAAGAAATTGCGTATTTGACAATCCGCTCTATATGGCGCTTCGTCCCTACGCGTATTCCGACCTCGTCGTTGAGGATTGCACCTTTATTTCGACCGAGCAGAGACTCTTTGAGGAGTCTGACGCTATGATAACATATCTTCTGCGTAAACCGAATCCCCGCGCTATTGCGGTTGACGACGACGGTAATTTCCTTCACGCGACCTATGAGCCCGGATATGCCTGTGAGGGTTCGCTTGGCTCGAAGATACGCCGCAACAAGTTTATTCTCGGCGGTGACCGTATCGGCAGGGTAATCAATACTCTCGGTATCTACAGACGCGGAATGAAGGTCACGACTCACCTGCTCAAGATAGACGAGTTTGGCGGACGCGCTTATGTATTCCACGGATACAGAAAGGTCAAGGACCTTATATCCGAGCTTGAGTTTTGCGATAATGAAATTGTCGTGCTTAACAGAAAGCCCACCGTTACCGACTACCTTATGCGCTTTGAAAAGGTCTGCGGACTTACACTTTCGGGTAACGTGATAAAATCGAATGTCGAAAATTATTCCAACTGGTACCGTGACAATGAGGCGGTCAAGCTTGTTGACTGCTATGTCGGACAGAACGACAAATCTCGCTTTATTGAGGGAGATACCGCCGCGGGAAGACGGATTATCCTTCCTCTCGGAGACGGCGAGGTGGCGCGTGTTCACTGCGCAAAGAAGTTGACTCTCGCGCTTTATTGCGAGGAGGGCGGAGCTATTGAGACAGACGCAGACGAGCGCGGCAACGCCATCGTTACGGTAACTCCCGACGAGGGATACACCTTTGCGGGTTGGGAAACGGCTGACAGCGACTACTGTCTGGCTGTCGGCGACAGTGAGCTTGATACCGATATATCGCTTGTAGCTACATTCAGAAAATAAAATTATATTATCCCCGAAAGGAGAAAAAATGAAAAGATTCATAACGGCAATGATTTGCCTTTGTATCATACTGTCGCTTTTGTTAAGCTCCTGTCTAAAGGAGAGCGGCGGGGGAGATGAGACAGACTCGACGACCGAGAATACAACGGGGGAGACCGTCGCGACCACCACGACTGCCGCGACTACTTCCGGTACCACCGAATACGATTATTCCAAAATACCCGATGTGATAGAGCCGCACGAGAGTCAGAGTGTGGCGGCAGGAGAGCTTGGTCTTGACGCTTTTCTGGTAAGCACCGATAAATATTATGTGGCGAACGCCGTTATTGAGGAGAGCGGAGATATCACCGTGACCTCGTATAACCCGGGAACCGCCGCTATCAAGGTAAAGAATAACTACGGCGAGGCGGCGATTCTCACCGTAAAGGTGGCGCTCGATTACAGTATAGAGAGCATTGATATTGATAAGTTCGAGATGCCGCAGAATTATGTAAACGCAAAGGATTACGGACTTGACGAGGCAAACGAGGATAACTCCGAGCAGCTTCAGGCGGCTATCAACGCGCTTCCGAACGGCGGAGTTGTGTACATACCGCACGGAAGATATCCCACGAAGTATGTCGAGCTCAAGAGCAACGTCGCGCTTCGTCTTGAGGGTATTCTCCCCGACTACAATGTTGAGTATAGCGACGAGATTGCCTCTCTTATATCGGGCGGAGAGTTTTTCGCCGTTCTCGCGTCCGCGGGCGGAGATATGTTTGTCAATACCCCTAATCTCGGAGCGGGTAGAAACGGCGCCGATAATCTGGAGATAACGGGCGGAGTTATTGATATGGAGGGGCGTTCGAGAGCCTTTATATGGGCTTGTGCCGACGGAGTTCTTCTTGAAAATGTAATAATGAAGGACTGCCCGAATGACCATGCCATACAGATAACGGGAAGCAAAAATGTCACAATAAGAGACGTGCTTTTTGCGGGATATAACTTTGTGAGCAATACCACGGGAAGTGAGCTTATACAGATAGAGACCTCACACCCCGGAGCAACCGGAGCCGCCGAGTGGGCACCCGCGCAATTTGAAACCAACGAGTTCTATAATTCCGAGAATGTCAGAATAGAGAACTGCTATTTCGGAAAGAGCGATGAATACGACTCGGCGACCTATTTCATAGGTCACCACGGACATCAAGGCGGAGCGAGTCTTACGGGATTCAAGGTTCTCGGTTGTACATTTGACAATCCGAGAGTTGTGGCTATTCGCGCGTATGCCTATGTCGATGTTGAGATAGCGGATTGTAAATTCATATCCGACAGAGATAATTCGGTAGTCGCGAATCAGCAGAGATATATGATAGAAATGAATTTCAATTCGGGAGACGTCAAGCTTTCGTCTGGAGTATATCTCTTTAACTCGGAGGCGAGGGGAGGCTGTCGGGATTACAAAATACACGACAACGACTTTGTGCTCGGAGAAAGCTCGGCTCTCGCGGGATTCATAAAGACACTCAATACGGGAACGACATGGTGCGATGCCAAGGCGTATTCCTCAATAATCGAGACCGATTTTTATACCGAGACACCCCATGTCTTTACAGGATATAAAATGGTTACGACCTGCGTAGCCGATATAAGTATTTCAAACAATACCTTTACCGTAAAGAATTCGGTCAGCGACACTTTGTTCCATATGTACTCGGTCAGAGGACTTGAGTTCAAAAATAATGTCTTCGACGCCTCGGGAACTCACGTTAAGCATAACCTTGACGGGGTTATGTGTTACGGCGCTTCCTTCCTTGGAAGTCAGTCTATGAGAGAGAGAGAAAGGACATTCCGTATCGCTTGTGTTTATAATAACAAGACAGTTCCGATAGTTCTGCAGTCCGCAAACGGTAATATCGAGGCTTACTGTACGGGAACGAATTCGCAGACAAACTATATTCTTACTGTTAGCTGCGGTGAGGGCGGAGTGATAGAAAGATACGCGACGGACGACGGTAAGCTTTATGTCAAAGTCGTTGCCGATGACGGTTATGTGTTTGACGGATATTATGTGGGAGGCGTGAAGCAGGGAAGCGGACGGCTTGAGTTTTCGGCTTCCACAACGGTCACCGCCGTATTCGTGCAGAAATAATAATTTACAAAAATGCTAAAGGACAGAGAATTTTCACATTCTCTGTCCTCTTTTCTTGAAAATCACTGACTTAATTAAAGACACTAAAGCAATATATTTTTATCAAATCATCAAGCTTTATTGACAAGTCGGCAAAAACATGGTAAAATATACCCGTCACACGAATTGAATATTTTTATCCCCAAAACGGGAAAATACTTTGGTAAAAAGTGTTTTCTCTCTTTTCTCATTCCGTTATTGGGGAGCAATTCGTGTGACAACAATTGAGGGGGAAGCATTTTTTCGGTGCATCTCTCACGGGGTGCACCTTTTTTTGTATTCAGGAGGTATATATGAGAAAGGATATTCCAAAAAAGGAAATAGACATTAGCGGTGTAGAACTTACACCTGGGGAGCCTACCGTTTGTCTTGGTAATGGAGAACAAGGCTTTGAGTGTTGTTGCGACGAATGCGACTACTATTTGCTCTGTTTTCCCGAATTTGCTTCAGAAGACTGGAGGTTTAACAAACCCAAATCCTCTCCGTTCTACAAGTAGAAAAACGACGCTTTTATATAGTCGACAAGCTTATATTTTTTCCGTTCACGATAAACACGGGAGAGTCGTTTTCGGCGGATACGGTGAGGCTGTCGCCCGAGCGCAGAAGCCCTCTCAATATAAGCTCGGAAATTCTGTCCTCAACGCTTCTCACTATCTCGCGTCTTACCGAACGCGCGCCAAAGCGCTCGTCGTAAGCCCGACCTGCCAGATACCGAGAAAGCGATGGCTCGAATTCCACGGATATTCCGAGCGCCTCTCCGCGACCGCCAAGCTCTTTGAGCATATCGGCGGCTATTCGCTCAATATCGCTTTGGGTGAGTGTGTCGAAAACTATTATTTCATCTACACGGTTGAGAAATTCGGGGCTGAATTGCTTTTTCAGCTCCGAGAGAAGCTCTGCCGTGTGGTTTTTCTTTTTGTCGCTCTCGGAATCGGATGAAAATCCGAGGGATACAGCGCCGCGATTCCCCGTACCCGTATTTGAGGTCATAATTATGACCGTGTTTCTGAAGTCCACGCGTCTGCCTGCCGAGTCGGTCAGTATTCCGTCCTCAAGCACAGATAGAAGAATATTGAACACATCGGGGTGAGCCTTTTCTATCTCGTCGAGAAGCAACACAGAGTAGGGACGGCGGCGCACCCTCTCGGTGAGCTGTCCGCCCTCTCCGTAGCCGACATATCCCGGTGGAGAGCCGATAAGCTTTGAGACACTGTGCTTCTCCATATATTCCGCCATATCAAGCCGTATCATAGAATCCGCGCTACCGAACATAAGCGAGGCGAGTGCCTTTGAAAGCTCGGTCTTGCCAACTCCTGTTTTTCCAAGAAAGATAAAGGAGCCGATAGGACGGTTTGGATTTTTCAGTCCCATTCTGCCGCGCTTGATGGCTCTTGCCACCGCCTCGATAGCCCTGTCCTGTCCTATTATCTGCTTTTTCAGATTTTCCTCAAGCGCGAGGAGCTTTTCGCTCTCGCCCTCGAGCAGTCGGCTTACGGGAATACCCGTCCACGCGGTCACGATATCCGCTATGTCCGACGCGCTAACAGTCAGATTCTTACTGTCCCTGCGCTTCTCATATTTGCGGCGAAGCTCGTCAAGACGCTCGTTAAGCTCAAGCTCCTCGCGGCGATGCTTTGCGGCGGTCTCAAAGTTTTGTGAGCAGATAGCCGCTTCCTTTCGTTCAAGCGTAAGCGAAAGCTCCCGCTCAAGCTTCTCAAGTGATTTGGGCATAGTGAGTACCGATATTCGGAGCTTTGAAGCCGCCTCGTCAACCAAGTCTATCGCTTTGTCGGGGAGAAATCTGTCGGGGATATATCTCACTGAAAGATTTACCGCCGCCTCAATAGCCTCGTCGGAGATGGTCAGACGGTGATGCTCCTCGTATTTTGATTTTAGTCCCTTCAATATAACGATAGCCTCGGCGGCGGACGGCTCTTTTACATTTACGGGTTGAAATCTTCTCTCAAGAGCCGCGTCCTTTTCTATGTGCGCCCGATATTCCGAGACGGTAGTCGCTCCTATCACCTGAATCTCACATCTCGCGAGTGCGGGTTTGAGGATATTTGCGGCGTCAACCGCTCCCTCTGCTGCTCCCGCTCCGACTATCATATGAAACTCGTCCATAAAGAGAATTATCTCGGGATTTTTCGACACCTCGTCCATAACACTTTTCATTCGTTCCTCAAACTCTCCGCGGTATTTCGCACCCGCTATCATAGCCGAGATGTCAAGCGTGACTATTCTTTTTCCGCGCAGATTTTCGGGAACGCTTCCCGCGTTTATCCTCTGCGCGAGTCCCTCGACCACGGCGGTCTTTCCCACACCGGGCTCACCGATAAGACAAGGGTTGTTTTTCATTCTTCTCGAAAGTATTCTTATGAGATGCTCTGTCTCGGAGTCTCTGCCGATTATCGGGTCAAGCTCTCCGCAAGATGCGCGGCGGTTGAGGTCTTTGCCGTAGAGCGAGAGGGTCGGGCAGCCCGATATTGACCGTGAGGAGTCGCCCTTGGTGTTTGGCTTTGCCTTTGAGGGAGAGCTGTCTATATAAGCCGATATATCGTTTCGCAGCTCGTGTATCGGTATTCTGTTTGCCTCAAGGAGCTTTGTTGCCATACAGTCTCTGTCGTTTATGAGCGCAAGTAGAATATGCTCTGTTCCTATCCGCCCCGATTGAGACGGAGCGGATAGATTTGCCTCGTTTGCCGAGGCTTCTATTATTTTTTTCAGCTTTGGAGACATATCCGAGGAGGTAAGGTGAGTTTTGGCGCCCACACCGCATATATTCTCAACCGAGCTTCTGATAGCTTGAGGCTCAACACCTCTTGCGGCAAGAAGCTTTGCCGATACAGACTCCTCCTCACTCGCAAGAGCAAGAAGGATA
>JAFTHJ010000117.1 GCA_017457465.1 Clostridia bacterium
TCTCCCGTTGGACACACGATGTTTGATGAAATCAAACTCGTTATAAACACCTTGGCGTTTATGTGCCTACATGTCGGTTGTCTTTTTATTTAATAAAAATATCTCCTATCGGTACGCAAGTGTCCGATAGGAGATTTCCTTACAAAAATATTGAATTTAACTAAACTAAATGGGTTAACCAATCCCTGCTTTAAAGTTTTTGAGGGGAGCGCGAGGGGAACTTTTCTCAAAAAGTTCCCCTCGCATTATATTTATATTTCCCTACTCCTCACTCAACCTCAACTACGCCGTTTTCCTTGACGGTAATTGACATACCGTCTTTGACATAATTAAGAAACTCATCTCCGAGGGAGTCGACAACAGGCATACTCGCGCCCTCAAGCCACACATCTGCGAGGATAACACCTGCCCCCGCGAGGGAATCTATCGGCTGCGAGAAAAGCATACACGCGGGTTGTCTGCCCATAGCACAAGCGCAATAGAGGACAAGTCCTCCCGTGGTCGAGCCTATGGTCTGCGGCAGACAAAGCGCCTTACCCGCCATCTGCTTACCGTAAAGGTCGGGATTGTTCTGGTCGCCGCAGGTAGCGGTCTTATCGCCAAACTGGAGCGCCTTCTGGAACGAAGCGAGGGTATTAAGTCCGCCGTGGGATACGACAGCCTCTGCCGTGACCTCACCGGGAGCTACAACTCTTCCGTTAAATACTTTCATCAATTTTTACCCCCTTTCGTTATCTGAACCAGTATCTCGTCATCGGTGTAGTAACGCGCCGTAGTATAAGTACGAAGCTTGTTTGACGAGGTTATAACAGGCATCTTTCCGCAAAGCGGATTATTCATATACATAAGCGGACAGATATAAGAAACTATAACGCCCATAGACTTGAGCTTTGCGGAATATTCGGTCTTGTCAAACTCGGCAATGACCGCGGGAGGCGCGGTGAATACCGTGGGAATAACAACCTTCTTATTTCCCGCCTCGGCAAGAGCGGCTTCAAGTCTCTCTGTCCAGCTCTTGAGCTGCTCAAGGCTCATATGAGGACAACCCATAAAGCAGAGCTTGGGATTAGCATCGGGATTCTTCCAGATTACAGGATAGCTCTTATAAACTCTATCGAGCTCGGCATCGTCTATAACATATACCTTTGCCCCCTCGCAAATAAGGCTCTCTCCCTGCTCCTTTGCCTCGGGAGTGAGGTTTTCCACGTGGTAAAGTCCAACGGCTCCGTTAGAAGCGGTTGCCGCTCCGAAATCCTTCAGATAAGCACACGCCGCATCGTCAAGCTCCTCGCCGAGCCACTTGTCGAGTCCCTTGATATAGGGAACTTCCTCCATAACCTTCATTCCGATAGCCGAGCCGAGAAGCTGCGCCTCGGGCTTCTTTGTGGTCTTTATCTCGATTATCCAACTCGCGCGGCGTCCCTCGTCGGTCAGAAGTCCGAATTCAGGGACATAACCCGCGATAGAGCCCATAATGTCTATAATTCCCGAGTTACGGTTGCAACGCGCACCAAGAACCGAGTTCGCGTAAACGACCGCGGAGGATTCCGCCCAGCTCAACACGTCTCCCTTTTTCGGTTTATTTCCAACCTCGTCCATATAACAAGCGCAGGTGAAAGCGTTGTCGTCCATAAGTCCGAGCGACTTTAGCTGTCCCTCATAGAAATCCTGTGTCGAGTACATAAATTTATTAAAAATAAGATTCTGCAGCAAATTCTTCGGAACGTTCTTGTCAAGCGGACGGGGGTCCGCCGAGAACTTCTGCTGTGAGGTAACACCCGCGTCTATGAGCTGCTGCATAAGGTCAAATACGGGAGTCATCATCTTCAGTCCAAAGGATGTGACAAGGTGGTTGTAGTTACTCGTCACGGGAACGAGGCGCTCCGCGCCGAAAAGCTCACCGTAGCGAATGACGGTCTGCATTACCTTGGCAAGTGTCTCACCCTGCTTACCGTCAAGTATCGCCTGTTGTTCATCAGTTAAAATCATTTCTTTTCCTCCTTAAATCTTCATACAAACGTCCCACGCGCCCCAGATGACCGTGCGGAGATTTCCAACCGCCTTCGCGTCTCCGATAACGTGTACGTTTCCGCCCTTGGCTACCACCGGCGCGGGAGTATATCCAACAGAGAGAATAACCGAATCGGTCTTGATTTCCTTTATCTCTCCCGACTTGTCCTTTATCTTCACAAATCCGTCGCCTATCTCACTCACGCCGCTCTCAAGGTAAACGGGAACCTTGTTTGCCGTAAAGAAATCACGCAGATAGCTCGTGTTGGCAAGACATATTCCCTTCGAGACGATGAGGTCGTTCTGCATCTCGACTATCGTCGGCTTCTTTCCTTGGAGATAAAGCTCATAAGCAATCTCACAGCCCGTAAGTCCGCCGCCGACGATAACAACATTCTCGCCGACCTCGCTCTTACCAAGCAGATAATCGACCGCCTCTATTCCTCTCTCCGCGCCCTTGACGGATATCTTCTTCGCACGGGCGCCCGTCGCGACTATCACCTCGTCAGCTCCGAGAGAGGCAACATCGGTAATCTCACAGCCGAGCTTTACCGTTATCGCGGAATATTTTGCTATCTCGCGCTCATACCACGCGATAAGCATACGGTCTTTTTCCTTATAAGACGGAGCCGCAGCGGCTATAAAGACACCGCCGAGGCGGTCGCTCTTTTCGTAAAGAGTGACCTTGTGTCCGCGCTTCGCGCAGACGATAGCCGCCTCCATACCTCCGATACCGCCGCCGATAACCGCAATATTCTTTATCTTCTTGGCGGGTTCTATCTTGTATTTATCAGACTGCATTACCGTGGGGTTAAGCGCACATCTGGCGATATGACTCGCATCGTATATAGACTGCGCGTTTGCCACTCCCTTATAATGCGACATATTGAAACAAGCGTTGTGGCAACAGATACAGGGACGGATATCCTCGGTTCTGTTGTCTATAAGCTTTGTAACCCACTCGGCGTCGGCAAGGAACTGACGCGCGACACCCACGCCGTCAATAAGTCCCTTCTCTACCGCCTCGGCACCCACATCGGGCTCCATTCTTCCCGCGCATACCACGGGAATATCGACGAATTTCTTTATATGAGCAACATCATCAAGGTTGCAGTTGAGAGGCATATACATCGGCGGATGCGCCCAGTACCACGAATCATAGGTTCCGTTGTCGGCGTAGAGCATATCGTATCCCGCGTCCTGAAGATACTTTGCGGCTCTCTCGCTCTCCTCCATATCGCGTCCTATTTCGGTGTATTCCTCACCAGGAAGCGCACCCACGCAGAAATCCTTGACCTTTGATGTAACCGAATAACGCAGAGAAACAGGATAATCCTCGCCGCATCTCGCCTTGATAGCCTTGACTATCTCTACGGGGAAACGGTAACGGTTCTCAAACGAGCCGCCCCACTTGTCGGTACGCTTGTTTGTATATTTGAGAGTGAACTGGTCGAGCAGGTATCCCTCGTGAACGGCGTGAACCTCCACTCCGTCGACTCCCGCCCACTTGCAAAGCTCGGCGGTCTTGGCAAACGCCTCGATTATATCGTTTATCTCCTTTTCGGTAATAGCGCGGCACTTTACCTTATCGCTCCATCTCGAGGGAAGCTCACTGGGGCTGGCGCTCTGATAAGGAATATTGATTATAGGCTTTATAATGTCCCTTATGACAGGCGCGTTATGGAGCATAACGAGAGGAGTAGGTATCGCCCACGAGCGTCCCATTCCCGCGGTTATCTGCACGAAAAGCTTCGCTCCGGTTTTATGTATCTCCTCCATAAACTCCTTAAGCTCCTCGAACATCTTCTTGTTCTGATAGAGCCACTGTCCCATAAATGTGCTTTTTATTGGTGCGATACCTGGGATTATAAGTCCGACGTTATTGTTCGCCTTCTCGAGGAAGAACTTTGCCGCTTCCTTGTCGAAGTGGTTGCCTGTATGCTCCATCCAACCGAACAGAGACGTACCGCCCATAGGACACAGAACTATTCTGTTTTTGATTTCCACGTTTCCGATTTTCCACGGCGTGAATAACGCTTGATACTTGGGGTCTGTTTTTTCCATGAAATCAACTCCTTAATATTTTATATAAGATGTCACTTCTTATTTTACCACAACCTTGTTGACTTGTCAACGAATTTTCAAAGTAACGCAAGACGAGCTTACCGTATACCAAAAGGAGGACAGAGACAAAACCGCTCTATCCTCCTTTCAAAAAGCAAACTATATGTCAAATAATCGGTCAATCCTCGGTCTGTCTGGGATTTGCGGCGTTTACGCCCACTCCCGCTTCACCTGTTTTACCGTCAGAGCCGCTCGAACCGAACACTCCCGAGGTAGTGCTTCCGCCTTTACCTCCGGTGCCTCCCTCGGCACTCACGTTGCCCGAAGCATCGAGATACGCACCGCAGAAAACACCGTCTCCGCCCTTTCCGCCGTCTCCGCCGTCAGCGCGTCCGAACAAAGAGCCTGTCGAGGCACTGCCCATTCCACCGTCTCCGCCTCTTACAGAGAGTGTTCCCTCTCCGCCAAAGTTACACCCGCGGGAAGAATGACAGCCATAGCGCCGTCAGCGCCCGTAAATCCGTCAACTCCGTCAAGGAGTCCCGATACACCGCCGAGAACGGTATCAACAAGTCCCTTGCCGAGGCCGGTAACACCATTGAAGAAATGCTCAATCGCGTCTCCGTTTTCACCCTCATCAGATGAAACCTTACCCTCATCAAGCTCCTCGAGAGCCTTGTAATAATGTGTCTCCTGCTCACTCCAGAGCTTATTGTTCGCGCGTTCCACTATCTCGTTCAAAGTATATATCTGCGCACCTGCGTGTAATTCATTCTCACCAATGAGAATAAAGTTCACATCGGTAAGTGCCGATGAGAATATAGTGGGAATGCCGTCCTTGGTCAGAATACGCACACCGTCGAGAGTGATGTCAAGCGGAAGCTCACGGTCGGGCATTATCTGTATCTGCAGATTAGAGACTCCGCCCTCCTCTCCGGAATAGAGATGAACATACTGCATCTCGGGTGTGATAGCAAGAATTCTGTTGTTATATTCCAGAACATCGAACTTGAATTCCTCGGGATTATAGTGGTCGCTCTTCTTTGCGAGACGAACGGTTCCAACCTTGAACAAGCCCTTCTTTATCTCATATTCCTCGCCCAGCGTATCGCTGACGAAATAGTCCTCAAGATAGAAGTAGTTGCCCTCCGAAACAGCATCAAGCTCCTTGATTTTGTATGTCTTTTTGTCGGAGCGGTTGAAATAAAATCCGCTTCCGCAGCTCTGTATCTCAAAGGGCTCCTTTGAGCATCCGACAAAGGGAATCATCATACAAAGCACGAGTAGTACACATAATAACTTTTTCATATAAAAACCTCATTTCGTATAATTTGAACAGTCCTTATTGATTATAGCAAATATAGAGAGCCGTGTCAATAGCCAAAACAGCCTCGGAAATATTGTTAAAATATAATTAAATCTATCGGTTTTGTCTTGACACGGGGTGCGTTTGGGGATATAATAATGATTGTAAATTAAAATACAACAGAGGTATCTGCCAAGGTACCCTCGGAAAGGAATAATTATGGTAGTTACAAAGGCAAGTATTATAGGAGATGTTCTTGATTTTGATCCGAACACAGCAAAATTTTTCTTTGAAA
>JAFTHJ010000118.1 GCA_017457465.1 Clostridia bacterium
GTGCTATCGTCAGGGAAAGCCAAATGCCGTTTATATCAAACAGAAGCGGCAAAGCCACGAGCAAAATCGGAGTTAAAACAAGAGGGTCCGAAAAAATAAGAAGATTTGAGGAAATCGTTTTTCCTTTTGCATAGAAATATGAGCCGAAGTATTTAACCGCAGCCTTGAAAGGATAAGATGCAGCATAGATTATAAAGCCCCAGAACATAATTTTTTCGGCTTCTGCACCGGCACCGAAAACGCTCGGTAAAACCCAAATCAAAAGAGGCGTCAGGGCAATAAATCCAAGCGACATTATGAGAAGAATTTTTGCGCTTGACTTTAAAGCGCGCGCTTCGCCGCGAGCATCTCCCGAGCCTTGACAAAAGCTTATTACGGGTTGAACTCCGTCGCAAACACCCTGGAACGCGTAATCAAAGGTGTAAACTGCGTAGCTCATAACGGTATAAGCTGTAACTGCGGGAGTACCGCCAACCTTCATTGCGAAAAAGTTCGTGAAAAGAAGCACCAAAGAGGGAACGAAGTTTATTCCGAGCGGTGCTATCGAAGCCTTCATAATAGAAAGAGTGTCGCTTAAGCGAGGCCTTGCGGGCTTACCTTTCGCTATGGCAAAAAATGCGAGAATCATAATAACCGCCTGTGATGCAACGGTAGATATCGCCACACCCGAGAGGGTGTATTTTTCAACTAAAAGCGCATCGAGAACAAGGTGAAGCACAAGTCCTACTATACAACAAATCATAGAAAACCAGGTTTTGTTTTCGTTTCTCAGAAGAGCTACAAGTCCCGAGCCGACAACCTGAAAAACCGCGCCTATTGAAATAACGTCGGCGTAAGCCTTCGCGTATTCAAAAACCACGGCGTCCTCTGCCGCACCCATGAGTTTTAAAAGCGGCTCGTAGGTAAATTTAAAAATAAGACCTGTTAAAAGACCTAATACCGCGAGCATAATTATGAGGCTCGTCTTTATTTCCTCAGCGCGTGCATTATTGCCGCTGCCGCGGAAATTGTTTAAAAGAACGGAGCCGCCGATACCGATGCCCGTGCCGAGTGAGGTTATAAAAGCCACGATGGGCCAAACGAAATTTATAGCCGCAAGTCCCGCATCGCCCGTAACGTTGCCTATAAAAAGTCCGTCAATATTAGTGTAAGTGCCGACAAGCACCATTGAAATGACAGAGGGAATTATGTATCGTGAAAGCTTGAAGTTCATAAGGCGGATAAGACCTCGCAAAGCTTTGATGCGTCGTGAATTACAAGGTCCGCGCCGCCGTTTCTTAAAATCTCTGCGTTTTCTTCCGTTTTTGCAACTCCGACAACCTGAACGCCGCCGGCCTTTGCGTAAGAGATGTCCGTAAGAGTGTCGCCAACCATAAGAATTTCATTTTTCGAGAGGGAAAGCTTTTCTCTCACGAAATCAAGCGAGTCGGGAGAGGGCTTCGTAGGCATTACTCCGTCGTCTGAAAGAACAAAGGTGAAAAATTCTCTTATACCAAGCTTCTTTAAGCACTCCTCTGTAACGAGAGGGGCATCAGTCGTAACGACGCCGAGCGTTATTCCGCTGTCGTAAAGCTCTTTGAGAGCCTCGTAAAGCTTCGGTGAGGTAGGCTTTATCTCGCCCTTATCCATATATTTATGGTAGGCTTCTCTTGTAAGCGCTATAATCTCGTTTTCAGAAAGCGCGTCCGTGTGCTTCTTTATAACCGAGAAAATAACGCGCCCCATACTTGCGTAAGTGCCGTGACAAAGCTCGCTTGTAATCGAGGTAACGCCATCGCGAACGTCAAAGGCGTCGAAAATTTCCGAAACAACGGAAGAGGGGAGCTTTGCGTATTCTACAATATAAGAAAGCGCCGCCTCGCTGACGGGAAGCCAGAATGCATCAAAATCAAGAAGCGTGCCGTCCTTGTCGAAAATAATAAGTTTTTTATCCATAATTCACCGTATAATATTATTGATGGCTTTATTTTACCACAGTTTTTCTATAAAATCAACGATTTTCACGATTTTTAAAAATCGCTTTGAGATTTTGACGGAAAGCACTTGACAAAGCAAAAAAAACTTGATATAATAGTTCGGCAAGCTAAAGAACCACGGCTTGAAAATGGAGAAGTACTCAAGTGGTGAAGAGGCGCCCCTGCTAAGGGTGTAGGTCGGGCAACCGGCGCGAAGGTTCAAATCCTTTCTTCTCCGCCAAGAATGAATAATCCGAACACCATTATTTTTGTGAAAGCAGAATACTGGGGAGTTTGGGTTAAACACAGAATAAGGTAGGAACAAAGCGTTCCTACCTTTTCTTTTTTACGCTGTAGCCTTCTGAATCGGGACATACTCCTCTGCAGGTTCTGCCGCCTGTTCGGGAGCTTCCTCATCGTCGTCCTCTTCCTCTGCAGGTTCGGGATGCGAGTCGAAGTACTGCATCGCCTGTTCCATAAGGTCGGTCTGGTCGTCCATGTAGTTTACCGTGTCGAAGACGATATTCTCATAACCGAACTTGTAGCCCGTAAAGCCGTTCATGACGACGGCGAGGAGCTTGAGCATACAGGATGCGAAAATCACCCATGTAGGCTCGACAACCATGTCCAGAACGATAATGCTCATGACGAGCGATATCAGGAAAGTGGTGACGAACTTCGTGCCGAAGTTGATGCTCTTCTTGGTCTCAGGCTTCACGCCGAGCGGTGCGCGGCGGCTTGAGCCTCTGCCGCGCTTCATAATCATCTCAGGCGTGAGCTTGACGGGCTTTATGGCGTTTGCCTTAATGAGCGCCGCCTTCTGCACCTTCGAGAGCTTCTTGTCGTTCTCGATGGTCTCGGCATCCAGACCGAGCCACTTCTTGCGGTACTCTCTGTAGGAGAAGCCCACAACGGCAAGGACGGACATTCTGGCGTTCTTCAGCTCGTCGTCGATGTAGTACCTGCAGAACTCGTGGAGTCTGGTCTGCCTCTGCGCGTCAATGATAGACTTCTTCTTGGTACTGAACCTGTCGAGAGAGCTTGTATAAAGCTCGCTCTGAAGACCGTGTCTCATGCCGCTGTCGGAGGCATTTACATACATCGAGTAAGAGCAGAACAAGAGCAGGAAGAAGTCCAGTCCGAGCGCCGCAATTTGCTCGAAAGAGGTGAGTCTGATATCCGTGGTCACGATAACGATAACCGCGAATATCAGGAAGACACCGACGAAAATACCAGCGTTATTCAGGAGGCTTTTTGCCACCTTTTTCTTTTGGTTATGCTCCGAGACCACAGCCTGCTCGAAGGCTTCGGCTCTGGAGCTTTTTTGCGTTTCAATTCTTTCCACGACCTACACCTCCTTTAAGGCTTGTTGCCGATGATATTGCCGAGCTTGTAGATGCCAGCGCCGATTAAATTGGCGATAGTTCCGAAGAAGCACACCACGACCATCTGGTCGATAATGTTACGCAGGCACACAAACAGAACGAGAAGCACTACCCAGACCACCCAGACGGACGGGGAGCGGAAGTACGCCTTTATCTGCTTGATAAACGGTAGGCAGGACAGGAAGGCAAAGATGAGGAACAGACCAGACATGGTCGCCTCGGAGCTTTTCTCTACCCAGATGGGAAACTGAGTCAGCGTTGCGGCGAGCGGAACGGACACATCAATGGTGACCGCTATCGCCTTGAGGATATTACCCTTCGTTCTGTTGGTCATGGGTTACACCTCCGTGTCTTCTTTTTTCGTTTCCGTCTCCGTATCACCTGTAGCCGAGCCGATATTGTTTCTAACAGCCTCGACAATAGCCATGAGTTGCTTGTCGTCCTCAAGGGTCTTCAAGCAATTCGCATACTTGAGGTTTACGAGGTCTTTCACGCCCTGCGGCAAGTTCTTGGAGTTCACATATACGGTGGTGAGAATCTCAAGAATAGCCGAGTTGGTAGCCAGCACAGCACCGACGATGCGGTTTCTCTCGCCCTCCATAGCTCCGTACTGGTCGTAGGCTTCCTTCATAGCGTCGTAGCGCTCGGAAAGACCGTTGTAGCCGTCTATCATTCTGTTGGTTACATCGACGACGGAGTTCTGACCTCCGAGGGTCTCTTCAACCTCACCCTTGATGTTCTCAAGCGTTTTCTTGGTCTCTTTGGACATCTTGGAGCTTGAGTGCTTCAGGATAAGGTTCAGAATCAAGAGAATCACAGAACCGACAACGGAGAGGGTCTCTCCAGAATAGGTCGTGACGAACTCCCAGATGCGCGTAAACAGCGTGTGGTATGTACTCTCGCCGCCTGAGTCTTCAGGAGCTTCAGGAGCGGGTGTTTCAGGCTCAGGAGCAGGCGTTTCGACTACAGGCTCGTCTACAACGGGAGTCTCCGTTTCGACGGTCTCTGAGGTCTCTGCGCTGACCTCCTCAGCGCTTGCGGTCACGGGAAAGACGCAGAGCGTCATTACAGCGATAAGACACAGCAATATCGCAAAAAATCTCTTTTTCATAGCGTTTTCTCCTTTTAGGTTAAGTCGTAGCCTTCGAGGAGCTTCTCAAGCCTGTCCTCCAGCTCCTTGACGCGCCCTTCGAGGCGCTCTTGGTTCTGACGGATGCCTTCGTTCTCCAGTTTCAGCTCTACGAATCGTTGCGGCAAATTCATGTCGTTGGGAGAGATAAGAGTGCCGCCGCTCTTCTGTTTCTCCGCTAAAAGTTCTTCGCAAGCCCACTTGCGAGGGCGCGCGCTTCCATCGAGTAGTGCCACCGTGACCTTCACCACGCCGTTGAGCTTGTCTACGGGTACAGAGCAAGTCTCGCCGTGGAGCAGACGGTACATAGAGTCGCCGCCTACCTCGAAAATCGCCGTAGCGCCCGATGGAGCGCCCGAAAAGTCTACATACAGGTCGTCGTAGACCAGTTCGGGCTGTCTTGTAAGTACGACTGCCGTACCGTTGTCAAGAATCTTGTACTCCATCTTCATAGCCTACCCTCATACGAACCACTCTTCCTTGAGAGACTGCTTATTGCTCGCCTCAATCTCGGACTGGGTTTTGCCATCCAGCGCATTTACCCAGAGTTCGCAGGCATCGTCGATTTCGCGCTGGGAGAGGTAACCGCCTTCCTTCTGCGCGTTCGCCGATTCGAGCCACTTTTCTTTACTGAATCTTTTTTCAGTTGTTGCCATGATAAAATCCTCCTATGTTATGTTGTTGCTGGCACGCCGTAGTGTTTCGCGTACCAAGACATGAATTTTCTTGCTCGACCTTTGGATATGGTCGGCTTTATTCTTTCAAGATAATACTTCTTGAAATTGATTCGCTTGCTATATCCCATGTAGGTTAGAAAACGAATCACTTGTCGTTCTCGCATACCATATTGTTTGATTTTTCGCACTGCGCGGGTAAGTGAGTAAAGCAATTTCTTTCTCAATAAGGTATAGCCCTTGTAAAACCTGTAACCAACAAAATCTATCGGGCGAGAGTAAATCTTCCACACTTGCCAGTCGTCCTTGAAGCGCAATTTTTCCTTGCGGAGATAAGTACCGAGCAATAATCTTGCCTTGTGGAGCTTTCTTTTGTTGGTATCAAGAAAAACCACATCGTCGACATATCGCGTATAGTGCTTGATTCCACATTTTTCTTTTACCTCGTGGTCGAACTGCTGGAGATAGAAGTTTGCAAAGCCTTGCGAGGTATAGTACCCGATAGGCAAGCCGCTTCCGCCGCTGTCAAGAATACCGTCTATGAGCCGCAATACCTTTGCGTCCTTGATTACACGACGGAATTTTTGCTTTAAGATGTCCGTGTCAACCGACTCGAAAAAGTGGTGAATATCTGCCTTCATGACATATTTGATTTTCTTATCCTTCTTCTGGAATCGTTCGATAGACTTCTTTGCCGCGAGACCACCTTTGCCCTTTACAGAGCCACAGCTATAGCGATACGCGCCTCTGTAAACGATGGGGTCTATAACCTGCATCAGCGCCCAATGAATTATTTGGTCGGGGAAGAATTTTGGCACTTTGATGTGCCTGATTTTCTTGCGTTCTCGTCTCGTCTTTTCTATCGGAGGGGAGAACACAAAGTTTTCGTCCGCGAGAATGTTCTGGATTCGTTTAACGAACCTTTCAGGATGCTCGTGGCACTCCAAGACAATACCGTGCCGATTTTTCTTGTTTTTCGTGGCGTTATGTATTGCCTTCATGATGTTTTCGTCTGAGATGATTTTCTCAAAAAGGAAACCTACTCGTTTCATAAAGTCCTTTCTGTAAAGAGTATCTTTGTTGCTACCTTATGGTGTTTCAATGCCGAAGCCCTACTAAACCATACTCTTTGCGGTTATTTTCTGCCAAGGGGCAAAGGAAATACAAACCATGTTCATATTTGCAACAAATTCGTCCGCCGATGTTCGAGTTCGCATTGGAAGCGTCATTGTTACCGTTCCAGTACCAAAGACCCGCGTTCGCGTCGTTGTTCCAATTCCCGCCGACACACAACACGGCAACCAGCGGTTTGTATTCCCTTGTATAAAGTCTTTATAAAAACCTTATTGTGTTTGTTGTGAGGCTTTGTTTAACGGGGGAAAAGTCCCCCGTATTCCCCCTTAAAGAGGTTTATAACAAAGCCGTCCGCCGATGTCCGAGGCCGCAACGGAAGCGCCACTGCCACCGTACCAGTACCAAAGACCCGCGTCCGCGACGTAAGACCAAACCCCGCCGACACACAACACGGAGCCATACGAGTAGCAGTAGTCGCAGAAGTACGAAGAATCGTCTCCGTATGCCTCCGTGCAGTAGCCAAGAATCGGGAGCTTTTCAAACGGCGTAACCTTGCTCATATAGCCGCCTTCCATATCTCTGTCGCCCATATAGATATACGGCATAGCGTTGTTCTCGCTGACATACTTCGTGGGGTCAAGGCAGATATACACCTTCTCGTCGACAAAATTGATGCCGTCGCACCATTTGTAGACATTTCCCCAGAGGTTCTCAATGCCGCGATACTTGCAGGCGTGGAGTCCGTCAGAATTGCAGGTGTCGCATCCACTTTCGTGGTTTGCGTTCCAAGAGCCGCTTGCGGTTTTTACGGAGTCGGTGTGTCCCGTGATGATGGCGGCGGAGTTCTCGTAAGATGTCCAGCCAGCCATAATGCTCTGAGAGTTCGTGGTGGCAAACTCAATCATGAATAACTGCTTGATGATGGCATCAATCAAGAAGTCGTACTGCTGGTAGCCTTCACCGTTTGCCTTGCAAGCCGTTCTCATGTCGACAATATTGATGTTGACAAGAACAGTCTGACCGCTCTTGGACGATGCCTTTGCGGACGAGCCAGAGGCTTCATATTTGCCGACCAGCACATAGTCAAGCTCGTTGCCCTTGCCGTCGATAAACAGCGTGGAGAAGCCGTCGTAACGACAGCCAGAAATTTGATACTTGTATGTGCCGTTTCCGTTTTTGGTCACCTTGGTGTAGAATTTAGGGATTCTGATGAACACATTACCGAGTTCATCAACCACCTCCTGCATCTCACTCCAAGGATAACAATGGCTGAAGTCGCTGGTAATCTCGCTCGCACCGATGGTGTAAGTAAGACCAACGGCGGCATCGGTACGCGTGAGCGAGGGACTCGACTGCCCGACACCGTCTACGCCATAAATTTTTGTTTTTTCAAGTAACATAAGAATGTGTCCTCCTGTTATGTTGTTTCGAGACCATCCAGTCTCTTTTTGATTTTGCGAAGTTCGCGGTCTATTTCGCCGCCCTTGGTATACCCACCAGCTTTTTCTGCCTCCGAGGAGTA
>JAFTHJ010000119.1 GCA_017457465.1 Clostridia bacterium
GCTTACCGTACGGCTTTTGGTTTTTATAACAATCTATGATAGAATCCACCTCAGAGGCACTCTCGTCCGAGAAGATAAAATGACGCATAGATATCCCAGCTCTGTCAAGCTCGTTCTGTCTGTCCGCCATAAAGAACGGCACGGAATTAAAAATAATACTGCGGTGCCGCCATTCTCTGAATACAGGAAAAGAAATATTCTTCCTGTCCTTCAAATACACTTGCCCACTCTTGCAGAGAGTACAGTCGGCAATCTCCTTACCAACACACTTCTCTGTCACCATAAGCGGAATCCTTCCGTAAACCACCGCCGAACGGCTGCCTCCGATATCCCTTATTCTCGGAAGTGTCAGCTCGGGAGAAACAATAACATCCTCAAATCCAAGCTTCTCAAGCTCACGCATACTGCAATTGTTCGATACATTAAGCCTTATATCCCCGTGAGGGATAAGTCCCGCCTCAAGAACCATATCGAGGTGTCCTATATTCCCTATCAAGGCTCTCACAGCCCCCATAGCTTTCGCTCTTTTCAGCATATCGCGAACACTCTCGCGCTCGGAATCAAAAATCACTGCAGGTAAAAGCACTCCGTTTACGCTTCCGTCGTAAAGCTCAAGCGGCATATAAACAATATCAAAAAACTCCTTTGCCTCGTCCGTAATCGACTCGGGCTTATAAAACACCGCGGTTTTTCTATTGATACGTGCCCCGCGCGGCATATCAGCGTCAGGCTCTGCCTCGGTCAAGCTTCTCCGAGGAGCTGAAGCCGACATAACCGCCTCAACTGCCGAACGGCGAAGCGCGTTCAGCTTCGATACAGGAACCATAAGTCCGCTATCGAGGTCTATATTGATTTTTCCAAGCTCAAACGGCGTTCCGCCAAGCTTTCCAAGCGCTCTCCTTACCGTCTCTCCGTCTATCGGAGCGGTAATCGCGTCCTCGGGAATATCTCCAAGCACCGTAACCCCGAGAGGGCTTACAGTGAGCGAGAGAGGCTCCCCTCTCTTTATTTTCACATCAAAATCCACACGGACTTTCCTCGTTATACCCCCGAACGGCTCAAGCTCTCTTGTGTCTTGCTTGTCGCTCTCGGAGCGCACACCCATCATTCCGCGTCCTATAGCGCCCGTATAATACCCATCGGTAAGTCCGCCTCTTGAGAATATCCTCGTAAGCTCCGCCATCTCGTCACGGTTCGCGTCACGCCTCTCGTCTATAAGTCGGCGCCATATTCTCGTCACATCACGCACGTATTCGGGCGACTTCATTCTTCCCTCTATCTTGAAGGAAGCCACTCCCATTTCGATAAGCTCGGAGATATGCCCCGCAAGGCACAAATCCTTCAGCGAAAGCGGGTATTCTCCCCTGCCCCCCGTTTTATACGGCAGTCTGCAGGGCTGGGCGCACTCGCCTCGGTTTCCGCTTCTTTTGCCCACGAGCGAGGAAAAAAGGCATTGTCCCGAATGGCAGACGCAAAGTGCGCCGTGAACAAACACCTCCGCCTCAATAGGCGAATTTTCCGTAAATTCTCTCAAATCCATTGCCGACATTTCTCTGGCGCATACCATTCTTGAGTATCCCGCCGCGGCAAGTCTGTGAGCCGCCGCCACGTTATGTCCCGAGAGCTGTGTACTGGCGTGAAGCTCAATATCGGGAATATTGCGCTTGAGCATTGCCGCCGCTCCGAGGTCGGCGACGATAAAGGCGTCAACACCGTCAAGATACGCCGCCTTTACCATATTGAGATAATCTTGAAGCTCTCGGTCGTATATGAGAGTGTTTGCCGTCATATACACCTTTACACCGTATGCGTGAGCGCGTCCGATAGCTGCTCTTATATCCTCGGGCGTAAAATTTTTTGCGTTTATCCGCGCGTTAAACGCGGAGCCGCCGAAATATATCGCGTCCGCACCTGCCTCTATAGCGGCATCAAAAGCGGCAGGGGAACCTGCCGGGCAAAGCAATTCAGGTCTTTGCTCGGCATCTTTGCGATTCCTGTCCGCCGCTTCGGAAAAAGCTATGTTTTTTTGCAGAGCCATCAATCAACACCCTTGATAAGAGAAAGCTCCTCGCGAAGCTGCTCATTTTCAGCCTCAAGCTCCTCAACAGCCGCCTCGGTAAGCGCAAGTTTCGCCTCAAGAGCCTTGAGTCTTCTCTGTGCCTTTATTTTGTCAGAGCAATAATCGAGAGCGCAAAGGAGAGCCGCCTCGCTCTTGGAGCAACGCTTACTCATCATAGTTATCTCTCTCATTTTTCTGTCGACTATCCCAACAAGTGCTTCAACCGCCTCGGCAGACTCGTCACTAATAACGTTCATTTCCATATCGGCAATTGTAATTGTGTATTTCTGTTTCATCAGAGACTCCTCCAATTTCGTTTTTATACTTGAAATAATAAAAAAAATGTTGTATAATAATTTATCACTTCTATTATAATACACTTTTTGATTTTTTTAAAGAGTTTTTTGAAAATTTTAACAGAAAGATTTTAAAAATTATGGCTTATTTAAGAGATTGCCACAGAATCGTGGTAAAAGTGGGTACTTCAACCCTCACACACGCAACAGGACACCTTAATTTAAGGAGAATACAGAGTCTTGTCAAGGTTATATCCGATATGAAAAATTCGGGAATAGAGATAGTCCTCGTCTCCTCGGGCGCAGTCAGCGCGGGAGTGGCGAAGATGGGATACGGTCATATTCCCTCAACTCCCGAGGAAAAACAGGCTATGTCCTCTATCGGGCAGAGTGAGCTTATGAAGCTCTACGATAAGTTCTTCTCGGATTACGGTCATACCGTAGCACAGATACTTATGACAAAGGACGTGCTGGAAAATCCCATAAGACGCTCGGCGGCGCAGAACACCTTTAACCGTCTCCTCGCCATGCACTGTATCCCGATAGTCAACGAAAACGACGCGATATCAACCGACGAGCTGACAAAGTTCGGCGGAAATGACATCCTCTCGGCGTATATCGCCAAGGTCACTCACGCTGACCTGCTTATAAATATGTCAGACGTTGACGGACTTTACGACTCCGACCCCAGAAAGAACCCGAACGCCCAGCTGATAACCAAGGTCGAGAAGATAGACGACGAGCTTTATAAGATAGCGGGCGGCGCGGGAACAGACCGCGGCACGGGCGGAATGATTGCGAAGCTCAACGCCGCAAAGATAGTCAACGACTGCGGAATTCCTATGTTCATTATAAACGGTCAGGACCCCGAGATACTCTACGTCCTGCTTGACGGCGGCCATATCGGTACATATTTCAAGGCGGATAAGTCGCTCAAGGAGAAGAACACGGATGAATAAGGCGGCTAAAAAGGAGCGTATGAAACAGATAGCCGAGATGCTTGGGGAGCTTTATCCCGAGGCGCTCTGCGCCCTTGAATACGAGGGAGAGCCTTGGAAGCTTATGGTTATGGCGCGTCTGTCGGCGCAATGCACAGACGCGAGGGTGAATATCGTCTGTAAGTCTCTTTTTACCCGCTTCCCTACCCTCGACTCCCTCGCTGACGGAGAGCTTTCCGAAATAGAGGAAATAGTCCGTCCTTGCGGACTCTACCGCACAAAAGCCGAAAGCATCAAGGCGGCGTGCGCCATCGTCAGAGACAAATTTGACGGTCGTGTGCCCGACAATATGGACGACCTGCTCTCGCTCCCGGGTGTGGGACGCAAGATAGCTAACCTATTGCTCGGAGATATATACGGCAAGGGCGGTATCGTTGCCGATACGCACTGTATCAGAATATGCGGCAGATTCGGTATGTATAGCACCGAGATAAAAGACCCCGTAAAGACCGAGAGGACGATGTCGGAGCTTATCCCTGTGGCGGAGCAGTCTGATTTCTGTCACAGAATAGTTCAGTTCGGCAGAGACGTGTGCACAGCTCGTTCGCCGAAATGCCCCGAATGTCCGCTTCGTGAGCTTTGCGAATATAAGAATAAAACCAAGTAATAAACAAAAAAGAAACAAAACCATATAAAAAAGCAAGAAAACCGCATTGAATCACTGCGGTTTTTACACTATAATATCTTTAAAATAAAGCAGAGCGAAACGATGTGAAAGCCATCGCGGTAATCCCCACTGTTAAAGTCAGACTTGCGCTGTTTTATAATATATTATTTTTAATGCCGGATATAGGCAGGAGGAAAGAAAGATGAAAAAAACTCTCACACGAATCGTCGCGTGTATGTTAGTCGCGCTGATGCTTTTGGGCACAGTCGCTTGTAACAACAGCGACACATCCAACGAGGAGCTGGATTCCCTGAAGGAATCGGTTGCCAAGCTGATTGAGGAAAACGAAGAACTCAAGAAACAGGCTATCGAGGCTAAAGAGGAGTTGGCAAAGCAGCAGGCTGCGCTTGAGGCACTCAAAAAAGACTCGGAGGAGTCGGACAAGCAGCTTGAGACGATACTTAAGTCGCAGTATCAGCTCAAGGTCGTTGACCTCGACGGCGAGGTGCTGGTCAGCGACACTCTCTATTGCAGAGACTCCATATCCCTTGTGGATACGCTCACCAACGATTATTCTATGGTAAGCTATGACTCGCAGTATGGTACGACGATAGTCTCGATTTCGGGCTCTATCGTTGACCCCAATTACTATGTTTCTATCACCGAGAACGGCAAGTATGCCGAGGTCGGCGTTGACGGACTTGTCATCGACGCGGGTGATATCTTCGAATTCAAGGTAGAGTGCTGGAATACCGTCGAGAGCGGATACGGCACTATGGACAAATACGATATTCTCGTGGACAAGGCTATATATAGCTATATGAAGAATACTCTTCCCGAACAGGTTGCTGCGGCAACGAGCTATACAAACTCTCTGTACTGGGATCAAGCAGCTGTAACATTTATGGCAAGTAAGGGTTACGATGCTAATATATTCAAGTTTGAATATTCCGACGCGTTTAAAAACGCTGTAAGCACGACAAATGTCTCTACCCTCTCGGGTAACGACTTTATGAAATATTATTACGCGCAGAAATCGCTCGGCAACGCCCCCTCAAATGAGTTCAAGTCGGCGTTCAACACGGCGATAGAAAGCACCTGCACCGATTGGCTGCTTCCTGTAGCCAAGGCAATCGGAAGCGATGCCGACTCTATCGACACACTCATAGCGTCGGCTCCCTCGACCTCAATGCAATGGGGCCCCGACACGAGTATCTGGTCTTATGTTCTCCTTGGACTTTATTCGAATTACGACGGATACATCAGCACCTACACATCCCAGCTCGATTGGGGTAACGGTACCTCCACCGCGCTCGTTCTCCTCGCTATGGCGAAGGACGGAATAAACGCGCGAGCAACAGAGTACGAAAAGGACGGAAAGGATATTGTGGAGGTTCTCTTCGATAACTATTATGACGAGGAGTTGGGGCTCATCAAGGTATACGATGCAGACACAGGAGTCAACTTCTCAACAAATCAGATATACGCAAGTCTGATGGCATATAAGACTTGCAGAGACACAGGAGCTGCGGTAAATATCTTTGCGTAAACAGCTTTTCATAAAGATAGCGATAGCCGTGCTGGTCGTGGCTATCGCCGTCTCGTCGGTAATAATATATAAAAAGCTTCATACTCCTGTCGCAGATGTCGGCGGAGGAGTAACTATAGAGCTTGTAGACCTTGAGGGTAATAAGGAAGAAAAGCGACTCGATTTTGATGAGGGCGATACTCTTTTCGACCTGCTTTGCTCCAATTACGAGGTCACATACGAGGAGACAGGATACGGTATTCTGCTTCTTGGAATAGATGATATACAAACCGATTTCACCTCTACTTATATAGCAATATATATCAACGGTGAATATTCAAACCTCGGTCTGTCCTCTATCATCCTCGAGGAAGGAAATGTATATTCCTTCAGGGAGATGCGGGTATGACGAAAAGCAGAATAAAAACAAGTGAACTTGCTTTACTCGCAATGCTCACCGCTATCCTTTTCGTTCAGGAGACACTCCTCTCCTCTCTGCCAAATATCCAGCTTTCGGTCGTGCTTATTATGGTCTACGCAGCAACCCTCGGAATACCGAAGGCAACACTCGTGATGACACTGCACGTGCTTCTGGATAATATGATATGGGGCTCTCTCAACCCTCTCACAGCGTGTCCGATGTGGCTCGGCTGGTTCATTCTCATTTTAATAGGATTCGCTCTCAAAAAAGCGCCACTGCCTATCATTGTCACAGGCTCGGTCATCGGAAGCCTGATTTATTGCTGGTGCTTTGCGCTCTTCAATTATCTCTTTATGGATATAAATATCGTAGCCTATATTACGGCGGATATCCTCTTTGAGATACTTATGTGCTGCTCATCGGTAGTCACTGTAATGTTTCTGTACCGCCCAGCCGAACGGCTGATAAATAAATATTACGAAAATCATATCAATAAATAAAACAAAAATTTTATTGTGCGCTTGTAATACAGCCTTTTTGTGATATAATATATTATAAAAAGCAATATATCACGATACGGAAAGGATCGGTATTTCATGAAAAAACTATCGAACGAAATGGCAGTCGCAAAGTTTAAGGAAATTGCGAAAAGACTTTCAGATATCAGAATAAAAAAGGACTGTGACCTTACTATAAGCATCTACGATGCGGGTAATCCCGAAGAGGACACGTGTACACACACCCTCAAAAGCTCATCTGACCATAGCCTCATCAAGCTTCTGTCTATAGTCGGAATCGTCTCTGTGATGCTCTCTGCTATCTGCTGTGTCTGCTCCCTGTTCAAGGATTGATCACAAGGGGAAAGACCGTCTCGACTGACGTCTTTCCCCTTATTTTTAATTGGAGTCGTTATGATAAAAATACTTTATGAGGATAAAAGCATACTCGTTTGCGTAAAACCCGCTGGAACGCTCTCCGAAATGAGCGAGAATAGTAATAGTCTGCCGAGAATACTCCAACAGGAGAGAGGTGCTGACCTCCTCGTCGTTCATAGGCTCGATAGAGAGGTGAGCGGCGTTATGGTCTACGCCAAAACCAAGGAAGCCGCCGCAAGGCTCTCGACAGCTATAGCCGAGCGTAACTTTGATAAGGAATATCTTGCGATAGTCGAGGGAGAACCGACAGAACACTCCGCTCGCCTTGAAGACCTGCTTTTCCGAGATAAAAGAAAAAACAAAACCTACGTGGTAAACAGAAAAAGACAGGGAGTCAAAGAAGCTTCACTTGAATATATCACCCTCGAATCGGCTTCGAACACTTCGCTTTTAAGAATAAAATTGCATACAGGACGAACACATCAGATAAGAGTACAGTTTGCATCACGAAAGCATCCTGTAGTTGGCGACGGAAAATACGGATCTGAAACCAGAAGCTCGGCAATTGCACTCTGCTCACATAAAATAAGCTTCAAGCATCCCGAAACAAATAAACCGCTTTGCTTTACTTATCTTCCCGACGAAGGAGAAATCTGGAATATATACGCAAAACACATAAGAAACGGGCAAAAAACACTTGACAACTCCGAAACAATATGATAGAATAATATGGTACGAAAATCGGAATTTGTTTTTTCGATTTAATAGCGAAGGGTGCGCATAGCACGTAACTTCAGTATCGAGGTGTGGCTCAGCTTGGTAGAGCGCTACGTTCGGGACGTAGAAGTCGCAAGTTCGAATCTTGTCACCTCGACCATCAAATCAAAAAAGAGAGGCGATGACTCTCTTGCAGACAACCAATCAGCCGATAAGCACGATAGCTCGGTCGGTCGGTTTTTCAAACTCCAACTATTTCTGCAACGTATTTAAAAAGCGCTGCAACGGTCTGTCTCCAAAAGCCTACCGCGAGAAATTTCTCCACACCGCACAATCCGACGGAGAAAACGTCGCAACCGACTGAAAAGAACACTAAAAAAGCCTTGGAAACGCAATGTTTCCAAGGCTTTTTCTTTTTGAGGCACGAAAAGGTTCTGATTGTTCCATTTATAGAACTGATAATACATTGACGAAATGCAACAAAAAAGTGTATAATTAATATATAATGTTGTAAATGTTCACAAAAAAGCTTGCATGGAGGTTATTCCGTATGAAAATTATAAGGAAGCTATTTGTTTGTTTTCTGGTTCTGATATCAATTATTTCTATATTTCCCACAATACCCGTCAAGGCGGCTAACCTCGTTGTTACGCTCGATCCCGGGCACGGTGGTTCAGACCCCGGGGCTACGGGAGCTTCGGCGTTCGGAGGTATGACGGAGGCGGAATACAACTGGATATTTTGTCAATACACCAAGGAACGCCTTGAGCAGTACGGCATAACGGTATATCTCACCCGTACGCAAAATCAAACGCTGGAAAGCTTGTCCGCAAGAGCGCACACCGCCGCAAGCTACGGCTCCGACGCCTTCGTCAGCATTCACTGCAACAGCGCGAGCGCCTCGGCTGAGGGAAGCGAGGTTTTAGTTCCCAACAACAACTACCGCCCCGCTATAGGCGCGGCATCGCAAAGCGCCGCAACGCAGGTTTTGAACAGTCTGGTCGCGGCTACGGGCAACAAAAACCGCGGCTTACTCCTAAAGAACAGTCAAAGCGGCTCAACCTACCCCGACGGCTCTATTCGCGACTATTACGGTATAATCGCGAACGGTAAGCTACAGAACATTCCCGTGGTTATGCTTGTAGAAACGGGATTTGTGTCAAATCAGGGGGATTACAACAGAACCTTCGCCACCGACGCTGTAAGAAAGAAGGTTGCGTATTCGATTGCCGACGGCTTGGCTGCCTATTACGGATTCTCGTTAGCTCCGCAAGGCCCGAAGGTGCTTCGCACCGTTATTGACGGCTTGAACTATATTGATGCCGACGGTAACACGGTCGGTCAGGCGTTTACGCCGGGCGCTTACGACTCTTGGACGGATAAGAGAATAACTATTGACACAGGCAAAATAACAACCTTATTTGACTGGGGCTGGATAGCCTTTAACGCGGACACCTATCAGTTCGGATACATAATCAACGGTAAGCAACGCTACCGAAACGCCTTTACCGTTGAGCCTGAAGCCGCGGTCACGCAACAAGCCGCCTCTCTCGGCGCTTCAAAGGCATCGAGATTTGAGTGTAGGCTCGACACCTCGTGGCTGAGCGAGGGCACCAACACTGTTCAGGTGGTAGTCCGACTCAACGGCGAGGAGAACATATTCGTGCTGAGCGAATACACGGTATACACCACGGGAGTCGTCGGTCTTAACATCGACGAGCTGAAATATCTTGACGAATCGGGAAATCAGATAGGTCAGGCTTTCTCCCCAGGAGCTTACGGCTCGTGGTCGGACAAAACTATAAGTATTAACACGGATAACGTAAAAACTCTGGTTGACAGAGGTTGGGTGGTCTTTCA
>JAFTHJ010000120.1 GCA_017457465.1 Clostridia bacterium
ACGCGTCAAATCTGCCTGTATCGTCGAAGCGCTTATGTACCGCGTATATCGTCGTCTCGGCGTTCAGCTTCTGACGGTACTGCCAGAATCCGTCTGTTACCTTTACGTCTGTGAACTGTACTTGCTCTTGTCTTTTCATTTGTCCGTCTCCTTTCGGAGGTATATTAACATATCATATACACTTAATTTATGATATCAATATTACGCTCAAAAGTCAATACTTTTACCCCAAAAAAAGAACTGCTTTTTGGTGCCAAAAACCGCCCTCAAAGCCTTGATTTTTCTACTTTTTTCTGCTTTGAAAAAGCAAAATGCCCGACCTTTGAAGCAAGGTCGGGCAGACGTTCTTATAAAACGTAAAAGATAACGCAAAGCGCGTGAAGAATACTTCCCGCAAGGGTGAACAGATGGAATATCGAATGGAAATACTTGATATTTCCGCCGAGCTTATAGAATATCACTCCGCCAGTGTACGCAATACCACCCGCAAGTAAAAGCCAAAATCCCGCGGGACCGAGGGCGCGATACATCTTATCTATCGAGAAAATGATAGCCCAACCCATTCCGATATAGCATATCATACTGAACACCTTGTATTTTTTGAGGTCGATAGCGGTGAGTGTCACAGCTATCGCGGTAAGTCCCCATACAGCCGCGAGAGTTATCCAAGCCGCCATAGGCGCTGTTCTCGAAAGTCCGCAAACGAGCATAGGCGTGTAGGTTCCCGCAATCAGAAAATATATCGTGCAGTGGTCTATGACCTGAAATACCTTCTTTGCCGTTTCCGGACGAAGCCCGTGATATATGCTTGACATTGTGTAAAGAACTATCATAGACACACCGAATATCGCGCTGCATATAACGCCCGATACACTTCCATTGAGGGCGGCTATCAGCACACATATAACAAGCACTGCCACTCCAAGCGCACCTCCCACAATGTGGGATACCATATTAAATATCTCCTCCCCGACTGTATATACGGGTAAAATCCTGTCTTTTATTTTTGTTCTCGCCGTCATATAATTTCGCCCTCCTTTAAATATAGTTTTCAATACTACTTTTCGAGGTTATTATACCATAGCTTATGTAAAATTGCAATAGCTTATGCAATTTTTTTGAAAAAATATTTTTTGTCAGGATTAATTTAGTCCCAAAATCTACGGTTCAGAAAGAATTTGAGGGGAACTTCTTTCAAAAGTTCCCCTCAAATAAATTGTCTCTATATTCCCTATCTCCTCTTTGCAAAGAACTCACGGAGAATTTCCGCGCATTTGTCGGCGCAGACACCTCCCTGAATTTTGAAAGAATGATTAAAGGGATATGAATTAAAATTTATCACACTGCCAAGGCACCCCGCCCTGGCATCCTCAACGCCATAAACCACACGTCCTATTCGCGAGTTGATGATAGCACCCGCACACATAGGACACGGCTCAAGCGTGACATATAGCGTACAACCGTCAAGCCGCCAACCGCCAAGACTCCGACAAGCCTCCTCTATAGCGAGGATTTCAGCGTGAGCGGTTGCCAACCTGTTCTTCTCCCGAAGATTATAGCCCCTGCCGATTATCTCGCCGTCCTTAACTACCAACGCTCCCACGGGAATCTCCTCCGCCTCATAGGCGAGACGAGCCAAATCAAGCGCCTGATTCATAAATACGGTATCCATCTCACTCACGATAGCACACTCACCCCCGAAAGGAGCATAAGCATAGCAAGTGTCATCACAACACTCGAAAGTGCCACTATCACAAAGATTATCATCCCAGGAGCCGTAAAAAACCTCAACTTGCTCCTAGACGATATTCTTCTTTGGGTATAGCTCTCGCTCTCCTCAAGGAGAACTCCGAAGCTTCCGTCCCGATATTTTCCCCTCTGTTTTTTGGCATCGATTGCGAGAAATACCGCAAAGCAGATAAATCCAACAACGATTATACCCACGTCCATTATCGGAATGACAATATTCGCCACCTCCGCCTTTGCGTTAGAGAGTATCACCTGCTCTGTAACAGAGAAAGCGTTGTTGAAAAAGTGTATGAGCGTCGGGCACCATATCGACCTTGTCTTGACATACGCGTATCCCAGAACAACCCCCGCCGCCGTGGTGTATAAAAGCTGGTACGGATTCTGGTGCATAAGTCCGAAAAGAACCGAGCTTACCACGATAGCCACTCCCTGCCCAAACGGGCGCAGATTCGCGAGTATCGTTCCTCTGAATAAAAACTCCTCACATACCGCGGGAACAAGCGCTGTCGATACATAAAGCAGAAGTATCTGATACGCCGTATAAACCGTATTGGTTCCGCCAACCAGCTCCGCATAGGCATCCGAGATATCGAGAAAGCTTAAGAGCAAGGAATTCACATACGCCAGTGTCATAGTAACCCCTATTCCCGCGGGAATGAGCAGCAGTGACGAGGTCGGAAGTCTGAACTCAAGATTCATAGGCTGAAGCACGTTAAATCTTTTCAGTATAGCCCGAAGTATCAGAGCGGGTACTATGAAAGACGAAAGATAGGAGATTATCGACAGAACCGAGGATATCGTATAATACGCGTCATAGCTGATAAAGGGCGCGATAAGCTCCGATATAAGAACCGACGCAACACCTGTTACATTGAACATCACGACAAACAGTATAAGGCATAGCCCTGTGAAGTTCGCTATTTTTTTATAATCCTTTTCGCGCAATTCCGGATTCATTTTATACCTCTGTAAATTTCGAGTTACTTGTTGGCAAAAGTCTTGTTATAGCAATCTATAGCCTCGGCTATTATCTGTATAGCCTCCTTATAGTTGAACAGCTCCTTGACAGCGGTCTGCTTGTTCTCAAGCTGCTTGTATACCGAGAAAAAGTGCATCATTTCATCAAAAATATGAGCGGGAAGGTCATCGATAGACCTTATCTGGTTGTAGGACGGGTCGGAGAACGGAACCGCGATTATCTTGTCGTCGGTAGCTCCGCCGTCTATCATTCGCATAACGCCTATTGGAAATACTCTTATGAGAGTCAATGGCTGAATAGGCTGACTGCAAAGCACAAGCACATCAAGAGGGTCGCCGTCATCCGCGTAGGTTCTCGGAATAAATCCGTAGTTTGCGGGATAGTGTGTCGAGGTATAAAGAACTCTGTCAAGACGGAGAAGTCCCGTATATTTGTCAAGCTCATACTTGCAGTTGCTTCCCTTCGGAATCTCGATAACCGCCGAAAAATCGTCGGGAGTTATAACCGCGGGGTCGATATCATGCCAAATGTTCATATCGTGTGTACCTTCCTTTTATAATTTTATTTTACGTAGTCAAACTCAAAATCGTATATAGAAACGGTGTCTCCGTCCTTACAGCCCTTTGCCTCAAGTGCCTCAAAGACTCCGCTCTTTTTGAGTACATTCTGGAAGAAGTTGAGAGACTCGTAATCGCTGAAGTTGATCTGCCCCATAAGATTATAGAGCCATTCTCCCTCGACATAATAGGTGTCGTTCTGCCGTCTGATAAGAGTCTCCTTCGCCGAAGCGATTATCTCATCCTCCGCGAGTATCTCCGAGTCATAGACTTTAAGAGGCGGAAGCTCCTCAAGCATCTGTGCCACAAGCTTTATCATCTCGTCAAGTCCCTCTCCCGTAGCCGCCGATACATAGAGCATATCCCAGCCGTTATCCTCGACAAACTCCTCGAATGCCTCGGTGTCGACCTCGGCTCCCTCAAGCGCGTCACACTTGTTCGCAAGGATTATCTGCGGACGGGTGGAAAGCTCGGGATTGTACCTCTCAAGCTCTCGGTTTATCATCTTCACATCTTCTATGGGATCTCTGCCCTCAAAGCAGGATATGTCGACCACATGAAGCAGGAGTCTGCAACGGTCAACGTGACGGAGAAACTCGTGTCCGAGTCCCGCTCCGTCAGCGGCTCCCTCGATAAGTCCCGGAATATCCGCCGCGACAAATCCGCTCTCGCCGCCCGTGGACACAACTCCGAGATTAGGGGAGAGTGTTGTAAAATGGTAATCGGCAATCTTGGGCTTTGCCGAGCTTATACGGGCGAGTATTGAGGATTTGACCACGCTGGGATATCCGATAAGTCCAACATCCGCAAGCATTTTAAGCTCGAGTGTGACCTCTTTCTCCTCGCCTCTCGTTCCGTTCTTCGCGAACATAGGAACCTGACGGGTAGGAGTGGCAAAATGTCGGTTTCCCCAACCGCCTCTGCCGCCTCGGCAACAGATATAGTCTGCCCCGTCTCCCTCGGTCATATCGTGAATTATCTTTCCGCTCTCGGTGTCCTTGATAAGTGTTCCCGGCGGTACAAGTATCACCAAATCCTCGGCGGTCGCTCCGTGAAACTTTCCGCCCTTTCCGTTACCGCCGTTTCCCGCGATAAATTTGTGTCTGTATTTAAAGGCAAGGAGGGTGTTTGAGCCTGTGTCAACACGGAACACGACATTGCCGCCGTTTCCTCCGTCACCGCCATCGGGACCGCCGTGAGAAACATACTTCTCCCGTCTGAACGACACGGCTCCGTTTCCGCCATCGCCCGCCTTTATATATATTCTTACATTATCTACAAGCATTTATGTCCTCCTATACTTCCTCGCCCTTCATTCTGATTATCAGCTTTATCGGCGTACCCTTGAAGCCGAAGGTCTGGCGCAGACAGTTCTCAATATATCTCTGATAGGAGAAGTGGAAAAGCTCCGCGTCATTACAGAAGATAACAAAGGTGGGGGGAGCTACGCTTATCTGTGTCATATAGTATATCTTCAGTCTCTTGCCCTTGTCTGACGGAGGCTGCGCTTTTATCATAGCGTCGGAAAGCACGTCATTGAGCATACCCGTGGATATTCTCGTCATAGCCTGATTATGAACGTAGGTAATATGCTCGTAAAGCGTGTTTATCCTCTGCCCCGTGAGTGCCGAAACATAGACGATAGGCGCGTAGGGCATATAGGAAAGTGCCGTTCTTATCTTCTCGTTGTATGCGTTTACCGTCTTGTTGTCCTTTTCAATGCTATCCCACTTGTTGACGACGATAATAGATGCCTTACCCGCCTCGTGAGCGATACCCGCAATCTTTTCGTCCTGCTCGGTTATTCCGGTTGCCGCGTCTATCATTATCATACATACATCGGCTCTCTCAACCGCCATATGCGCACGAAGAACACTGTATTTTTCAATCTTGTCGTTTATCTTCGAGCTACGTCTGATTCCCGCCGTGTCAATAAACGTAAATTTACCGTACTCGTTCTCAAGCTGGGTGTCAACCGCGTCTCTCGTGGTTCCCGCTATATTGGAAACGATAAGTCTCTCCTTACCGATAAACTTGTTTATTATAGAGGATTTTCCCGCGTTCGGCTTACCTATGACGGCTACCTTTATGCTGTCGTCGTCATCCTCTGTGTCCTCCCAGTCGGGAATAGCGTCAAGCACCGCGTCAAGCAGGTCGCCCGAGCCGCTTCCATGAACCGAGGATACCGCTATCGGCTCCTGCTCAAATCCAAGCTCGTAAAACTCGTAAAACTCAAGCGGGGGCACGCCGACACTGTCGCATTTATTTATGCAAGGAACTATAGGTTTTCTGCTCTTCTGAAGCATTATCGCTATATCGCGGTCATCCGCCGTAAGTCCCGTACGAACGTCACACATAAATATTATAACATCCGCCGTCTCTATAGCAACCTCTGCCTGAAATCTCATCTGCTTCAGAATGATATCATCGGTCTTTGGCTCTATTCCGCCCGTGTCTATTATCACGAGCTTCTTGTTTCTCCACTCTGTCTCTCCGTATATGCGGTCGCGGGTAACACCCGGGGTGTCCTCAACTATTGAGCGACGCTCTCCGATAAGCTTGTTAAAAAGCGTACTCTTGCCCACATTAGGTCTTCCCACTATCGCCACTACAGGCTTTGCCATATTTATCAAATCCTTTCTTTAAGGTAATTTTCTCAAACGCCAAGTACGGCGCGTATAAAATCGTCGCCCTGACTCTCAACCGCTCTTATCTCAACGCCAAGAGAGCGTGACAGCTCCTCGGGACTCATATCATCAAGGAAGATATCTCCCTCTGCCCGAAGCGTTGCTGACGGTATAAGCAGACAGTCACCAAGCTCACGCCCACGAAGCTGCTCCTCCATATCCTTGCCCGTAAGCAGTCCCGACACGGTTATCTGCTCTCCGAAAAAGTTGTTCTTTATAGGGTATACCGTCACCGAAAGTCCCTCGACACGGCGCTCTATCTCTCGGCACAGCTCACGGATATATTCGTAAGACGCGTATCCCGTAGCTACAGACACTGCCCTTCCTACCGAAAAGCGTTCGGTATACTCATCAAGATATTCAAGCTCCCCAAAAACCTCGGTACGAAGCTCGGTTATCATTCCCACGCCATTCTCTATCTGCGCATAATCCTCATAAAAGCTGTCCGAGGGCAATTCCAGCCCTGCTTTTATGTAAAGCTCATCCGCGGGGTAAAAAAGACGTGTACCGTATTTTTCAAAACATTTGTCGCCAAACGCGTTTACCTGACGTATCACCTCGGCACACTCCTCCGCCGAAAAGCTCTCCAGCGGATAAAGTCCGTCACGGAATTTCGTCAGTCCCGCGGGAACTATCGAGGTGCTCTGCATCGCGGGATAAAGCCGCTCAAGGTCGCGCATCGTGCGCTCAAGCTCCTCGCCGTCGTTGAGTCCGCGGCAAAGCACTATCTGACAGCAAAGACCTATCCCCGCCTCGGCAAGTCGGTCAAGATAGCGAAGCACATCCCCCGCGCGTTTGTTTTTCATCATCTTAACACGAAGCTCGGGATTCGTGGTGTGGACAGAGACATTCACGGGAGATATGTGCATCTCAATTATTCTGTCTATATCTCGGTCTCCGAGATTTGTGAGCGTTACGTAATTTCCGTGAAGGAAGGAAAGTCTCGAATCATCGTCCTTGAAATACAGTGAGCTGCGAAGCCCACGCGGAAGCTGGTCGATAAAGCAAAAAACGCACTTGTTTTCGCAAGAATGCTTCTTATCCATAAGCGGAGTTTCAAAGTCAAGACCTATATCGTCATATTCTTTTTTCTTTATTTTGAAATCGAGCGTCTCTCCGTCTCTGCTTACGCGGATAGATACCACCTTCTCGGCAAGATAGAAACGGTAGTCAAGCACATCGTTTATCTCTCTGCCATTAATGGATATCAGCATATCCCCCGCGCGCAATCCCGCCTTTTTGGCTCTGCTACGCTCCAAAACCGCCGTAATTTTAACCATCTTTCGTCCTTTGCACACTTTCCCATTATATTATTATAATATTATACCACATTATTTGCGATTTGTCAAAGACTTATATACAAAAAATAAAGATATGTATTTTCACATACGTGTCGGCGCACGGAGTGTTGCCAAACGAATATAATAAAAATAACAATCGACGGTAGGCAAATGTCCGTCGATTGTTTTCCTTATAAGAAATCACGAAAATAAACCAAACAAAAAATCGGAAATTCAAACCCTTTTTTAAAGGTTTGGAAAGGGTATGGGGAAACCTTTCCTCAAAAGGTTTCCCCATAAAAAACGCACACTTATGCTTTCTTAACTACCAAAGCGCACCAGCCGTTGTCGATAGCCTTATCGACTATGCTGAAGCCGTTCGCCTCGAAGCAGTTGATAACATCCTCGGAGCGCTCGATAATAATACCCGACGCCAGAAGCACACCGCCCTCGGCAAGATACGCGCCCACATCGGGCGTCATTCTGATAATAATATCCGCAACTATATTAGCGCATATGATATCATATTTGCCATCGCTCACATCCACCTGACGAAGCAGGTCGGACTGATCGCAGCTTATATTTGTCTGTCCGCTGTCCTTTATGTTTTCCCTTGCGACCTTGACCGCCACAGGGTCTATGTCATAAGCTCTGCAAAGCTCGGCGCCGAGCTTTGAAGCGCAGATAGCAAGAATTCCGCTTCCGCAACCAACGTCA
>JAFTHJ010000010.1 GCA_017457465.1 Clostridia bacterium
CCATGTGAAGAATACCACCGCACATGTCAGCACCAGCACCAGACACATTACGGGAAACAGCTTAAAGGTTGCGCAGAGTGCGCAGAAGCCACCCGCGAAAACGACATAGGCAAGTATAAGCAGAATACGCTTCATCAGCAGTGCTCCCTTTGCCTTTGGTTTTACAATGTAGTCGTAGTAGTTGGGGTCGTCATTTTTTGTATACGCAGACCTTCTGGGTTCTCTCGTTCCTTTTGCCATTTCTTTTCTCCTTCTTTTTGCAACAAATCAAATTCAAAGAATTTAACATATTCCGCATATTTCGGTAAACATCTTTTCGTTCTCATTATACATTTCTCTGTTAAACAAGTAAATACTTAAAAACTGCAACTATCTATAAAATTTCACCATATCAAAAGCAATCTATTGATTATTTTTATAAAAATGTTACTATGTACTTATAAAACTTATAAATCATTTTTTCGTTGCCGTTATGCATCTTTGAGCAAAAGGAGGTTTATATGCACAATCTTCAAAGAGCAAGGACCCATATGAGTGTTTATTTTCCCCACACTCACATAGACAACACGATTAATATAGCTGAAATAGGATACAGCTCTCCGAACGCGGGTTATTCTTCAAAATCTCAACTTTTTAACGGTTTTACTATTCACTATTTAGTAACAGGAAAGGGCACCTATGCGGAAACTCCGATAAGCGGACCTTGCATTTTTGTGAGATTTCCCCTTTCCCCACACCGCTATACCGTCAACTCTTCCCCCGATTCACCGAAGTGGGAACAATACTGGATAAGATTTTCGGGACCAAGCTCGAAAGAATTCATTAATTATATAGGAATATCCGAGGAATCACCTATCGCCCCCTGCAACTATATAAATCAGGTCGTCGATACATTTAAATCTATGACATCCTCTTTCTCTCATAAGAGCTCCGACAATCAACTTGCTATTCTTTCTGTTTTCTTTAAACTGCTCTCGCTTCATCTGCCACAATCCTCCGATGAGTTCAAAAAGGTTTCCAATTACACCCTTATAGTTTGCAACTATATACACGAGCATTACGCAAACATTACCAACGAAAAAGAATTGGCGAATCTGGTTCATATTTCTGTAAACCACTTGGGACGGGTATTCAAAGCCGATACGGACATAACACCTCTTCAATATTTAACCAAGCACCGTATCAAGTGCGCTATGGATCTTTTGAGCCACACAGATCTACCAATAGCTATAATTTCCGAATCTGTCGGATTTTCAAACCCGAATTATTTCTGCAATGTGTTTAAAAAGCACTGTAACAATATCTCACCAAAAGTATATCGCGAGAATGTTCGACGCACCGCAGATACCTAATCTAAAAACTATAAAATCACTGCATTGGAAACACGCCGTTGACAATGCAGTGATTTTAATTTAACAGGCAAAAGTTCATCTTTTACGCTTGATCTGCTCTGACTCGAACAGTTACGATTCCTCCCATTTTCTGAATTGCTTCAGGTCTTCCTTTTTCGTTTCTTTGAGAAGCATCATAACCTCTTCGCTCTGACTCATTACGAGATGAAAGTCGTATGTTTCCAACGGAATATGATTTGCCCAGTCTTTGCCGTACACATTGTTTTGCTTCAATTCTTCATAATTGAACGGCCAGTATCCGACTCTTGCAGCCATAGACAGATACATTTCTGTGTCTCCGCCGGTATATCCGTGATGACAGAACTGAACCATATCACACTTGAGCTCATCTCTGTATATAGCATTCAATATTTTACATCCCTGCTGTTGCTGATCGCCCGTTATGATAAGTCTGCCGCCCGGCATTCTCATACTGAATACCGAGGAGGAAAGATTTGTGTTTCCGTATTCAACACTGTAAAGATTTTCATGTGTAAAAAGGACGTCAAGCTCAAGTCCCGCAAAAGCAAATCTTTGACCTATATGAGCAACGACAAATTTTACACCAGTATAATAATCAGAAACCACATCACAGATTTTGCGCGAAAACTTGTCTAATGTCTCGGCTGCGGATTTGTTCGGCATATTGGCTACTATCATTTGAAGCTCTACATCCTCATTGTATTTTTGAGCAAACTGATAAAAAGCATTAACATGGTCACTGTGAGGATGAGTTATCAACCATGCGGCAATGATAGGCTTTCCCTCAAGCACATTCTGCGCCACGAGTTGATTATAGATAGAATCCGCATTGTTCCTGCCGTAAGTCTCCTCAAGACCGCCGTCTACCATAATAAAGCGTCCATCCTCAAGTCTTATAAGCCAGGTATTATGCGCGTCAAGAACAGACACCTGCAGCTCTGTAATATGCGTCGAATCATCCTCAAGAGGAGGAAGCGATATGTTTTCCGTGCACTCAACCGCAATGTTGATATATTTTACAACCTCTCCGTCGGAAAAAGGATCATTATACTCGACATATGAGAGATTCACTATGCTATACCCGTCGGTGTATGTTGAAAAACGACTCTCTTTAGCCTCGGCAGAATAGTAAAACTCGTATCCGTTATCAATAAGCTTTTGGGCATAATCCCTGTAATCCTGCTCACTCGCACCGACCTCCTGAATAACATACGACTTCAGGTCTCCATAGTTTTCGACAACACTTTCGATTCCCTCACCCTCGTATTCAGGCACTATTCCGTAACCCTTGAGAGGCTCACTCTCCGAAAGGAACTGTGGAACACTTATGTCATTTTTAGTGTCAGATATTTGGTTTATATGATTCATAGCATTCAACTCCAATAAAAACATCTCCGTAATCAGAAAGTCTCTTATCATCCAAATTATTACATTAATAATCTGATATAAACATACTTCTTCTGTCCCATTCATATTTTATCACAGCGATTGACAAAGGCAAATAGATAAATTCTGCAACTACCTATGAAATTTGAACATATTTCTCATAAAACCCTTTTCTTAAAACTTGATTTTTAACCTTATACTAACCACACCTTTGACCGTTACAAACCGAACTAACACAAAGGGCTGACCATTTTGGTCAGCCCTTTGTGTATTTGTGCTGTTCAATTCAGTATTTCTTTACTTGATCGATTTGGATATTTCGTCCTTATAATCACTCATAGTTATTACATTACCGGTAATACGGGATTTTTCGGCTGCAAATGTTGCAAGGTGATTATTGATAGAGGTTGTGATATCGGTTATGGAATTACCCGTATATGTTCCCGTAAGCAGCTGACAGAAAGAACGGATTATTCCTCTGTCTCCGCCGCCGTGTCCGCCCGATATCTCCTCATCCTGAATAGCGTCGGCAATCATTATCTTGTCAATCTTTCTTGTGTTGAAATCAAAGATTGAAATATGGTCGGAGTTCATTGCGGCGGTTATCTCGCCCTTTGTACCCATTATGCGTATCGTACGTCCGCCCTTGTTAAACGCGCTCATTGTAAAGGAAACGGTAGCGCCCGATGTATATTCAAGATTTACTACCTGATGGTCTACTACATCGTTATCACATCTGAATACGCATTTACCGTAGTTTGTTTCGGTGATAGCCTTTTCTATATCCTCATCGGTAGGCTCGTGCTTTCTCGTTGATGTTTTAACAAATGACGGGAATTTGCGCTGCTTGTATATCTTAAGTGCGCTGTACGGACAATCCGCCTCGGCGGGACAACCCTGATAACAGTATTCGGGTGCGCCCTCGGGCATATTCTCCTTGCGGAAGTATGTAAGAGAGCCAAAGCTCTGTACTCTCGTGCATTCCTCATCAATAAGCCATTGAAGTATGTCGATATCGTGACAGCTCTTGGCAAGTATCATAGGAGAGCTTTCAGAGGTCTTATGCCAATTTCCGCGCACATAGCTATGGCTTTGATGCACGTTTCCGACACACTCTATATGAATCATATTCATAACCTTACCTATACGTCCGCTCTCTATGGTGTTCTTAAGGAGACGGAAGAAGGGCGTGAAGCGCAAAACATGGCAAACGATAACATGAACGCCCTTTGCGTTAGCCTTTTCGGCTATATCAAGACACTCCTCGGGTGTCGGAGCGGCGGGTTTTTCGAGAAGCAGGTGATAACCCTTCTCAATTGCAGCCAGAGCCAGATGATAATGCTTCTGGTCCTGTGTGGCAATTATTGCCGCGTCAGCCATCTTGGGAAGCTTCAACAGATCCTCGCCGTATTCAAAACAAGCATCCTCGGGGAGATTAAATTTATCTCTGACATAGTTACGTCTTACGGGATCGGGGTCCGCAACCGCAACTATCTCCATTTCAGGACAGGCTTCCGCACCAAAGTTAACATAGGTGGTTCCTCTGTCTCCCGCGCCAATCAAAACAAGTTTTACTTTTTTCATAATGTTCATCCTCTCTTAAAAATCTTTTGCTTTTTTTCATTTAAAACATCCTACAAACGGTATCAAAATAATAAATCCAATCATCTTGCGATAGTACATTTGTGATATTTATATTAAATTTCAAAATCACGTACATCCCCCCAAAAAAGCGGGACACAGACGTGGTTTTGAAGATTTTCATAAAATATTTAATATTTCAGCAAACCTATTGAAATTGTTCTTTATGTATTGTATAATGATGTTGGGAATTTGTCAATAAAAACTTTTGCGATTTATTGCACAATCGTGACTTATTAAAGAAAAAGGTGGTAACTATGATTACACGTGAGAGCCATTCCTTCCACGACCATCGGTGTCCGATAATTTGCAAAAAATTCATTTTAATGCCTTATAAAAAGGTCACCAAGGACGATGGAAACTGGCATGACGCCATTGAATTCATTACCATTCAAAAAGGTTCCGCTATATTGAGGTATAATCAGGACGAAATCAGCGTATCCGAGGGAGATACAGTAATCATCAATTCCAACGTCATTCACACCATAACCGCAAACGATGCTACCGTTGAATATATCTGCTTAATAGTAGACCTTAATTTTTGTGTTCAGAACTATCTGGACATCTCCACCGTAAGCTTCGAGCGGCTTGTACACGATGACCGTATTGCGCAGATATTGGAAGAAATCCACGCGACACACCCCTCAATTTCAGGAGCGGTACGATTCAGGTCAACAACCAATATCAAGGACACCGACATACTTCTCGAGAGACGGGCGCTGACCTTGCAATTACTTTCGCGCATTTATTCAAACTTCAGAATCACACAGTCGGAGCTTGATAATTTAAACCTGAACAACGGCATCAAAAAAGCTCTTGATTTTGCTTTCAAAGAACATCATAGAGTTATCACTCTAGATGAGATAGCCGCCGTCGCGGGATTTAACAAGCATTATTTTTCAAGAGAATTCCGCAAGGTTACGGGCTGCTCCTTCGTCACCTATCTGAACAAGTTAAGATGCGAAAAAGCCGCAACGCTTTTAGTAAGCACTAAACTGCCGATAAAGGATATCTACGCTCAATGCGGATTCTCGGAGCACTCGTATTTCAACAGAATCTTTTGTAAAATCTACGGTATTTCGCCATTGAAATACCGCAAGAAAAACGCCCTGCCGACCGCAACATAATTAATTCCAAAGACGAATTTTATTACTTACACTTTATCAAAAACACCCGTGGGTGCTGCGCACCCACGGGCTGTTTTTATCTGTCAGGCAAAACGATAGATAAAATGCTCACGAGCAACTCAACAGGTTTCATAAAATTAAACCGCAAGAATTTTACTTTTCTTATTTTCTCAAATTGTTTGCAATATCGGGATAATTGGTTATAATAGCGTCAACACCCGCTTCAAGCAAAAAGGCTATATCTTCCTCTGTGTTTACTGTCCATGTATGAATACGAATTCCTCTGTCGTGGCAATTCTTAACATAATCAGGCAACAGACTAATCTGATTGAATTTGGGATGAACCGCCTTCGCGCCTATGTCAAGACAGTAGTTCCACGGATTGAGCATATTAAATCCGTAAAGCGGGGCAATAAACGCATTCGGAATGATTTCCTTGGCTCTTTGTATCTGAAAATGGTTAAATGAAGAATATATAACATTCTCCTCCATTTTGTATGCTTTCGCTATATCGTCACAGGCTTTGACTATATTCGGGTCTGCCGATTTTATCTCTACATTTACCAGCATACCGAGAGGAGCGAGAAACTCATACACCTCCGCAAGGGTAGGTATTCTGATGCCTTTTCTTTGCTCTTTATAAAAATGATATCCAAAATCCATTGCTTTAAGCTCTGCGAGGGTGTAGTTGGTAACAAGCCCCTGCCCGTTTGATGTACGGTCTATCTTCTCGTCGTGCAATACCACAACTTCGCCGTCAGCCGTAAAATGAACGTCAAGCTCCACGCCGTCAGCTCCCATTTTTATAGCAAGTTCAAAGGCTTCCATAGTGTTTTCGGGAGCATATCCGCAAGCTCCTCTATGACCTAATATTAAAGTTTTATCAATCAATGGTTTCATAATATCCCCTTTGTAGCTCATCGTATGCGTTATTATCAATTTTATATTAATTAATAATTTTGTGTATATCTATCTCCAGATGTTCCTGTCGGTTTGTTGTCATCGGTCTGTTCAGTGCCACCACCCTGCTCTGCATCGCTCTGACTGCTGCTTTCCTCTGTTGTCGCAGCCGAGGAGTCGTCGGGCGCTCCCTGTATTGTATCATTTTTCTCACAAGCTGTCAAGAGAGATAAAAGAAAAAGTAGAGCTAATATGACACTTAAACCTTTTATTATCTTTTTCATTCGGTCTCCTTTAATCTTCGTTTTTTAAAACTCTATGGTATAATGACAGTGGAGATTCGCCTTATAAAAGGTTCCCTCGTGCGGTAACAAATATTTTTTCATAATTTCACCTTTTTTCTGTTAATTCTCTCACATTATATAGCCGATATCGTTTTTTGGCAATAAGCTTGGCAAAAAACTTATCACTTTGCGCTATCTCTCAAGTTCAGCGCAACATCGGGATAATTAGTCATAATAACATCAACTCCGTTATCAAGAAGCATCTGTATATCCTCGGGCTTGTCTGCGGTCCACGCGTGTAAGGGAGCGATAAACGCATTCGGAATAATTTCCTTTACTTTGCGTATCTGATAATGATTGAAGCAGGAATAAATAAGCTTTTCCTCTATCTTATGACGCTTCGCTATAGTATCGCACACCTTGATTATTTCGGGTGTCTTTTCTTTTATTTCAACATTTACAATCATATCGAGCGGTGCGAACAATTCATACACCTCGTCGAGAGTCGCAACCTTGTATCCCGTCCTTTGATTCTTGAAAAATCCGTATCCGAAGTCCATAACTCCCATTTTGTGGGCAAGTTCAAAGGCTTCCATGGTATTATCGGGTTCGTATGCGCTGGCTCCTCTGTGCGCAAATATAAGTATCTTGTCAGTAATAGGTTTTATATTTCAAGTTTCCAATATTTATAAATATTTTAATCTACAGCAATAAAATGATATACTCTGGAATCGTAGTCCTTCAAAATTTCCTGAATATTCATTCCTGCCCTCATCAGTGTATCTCCCGAAAGAATCTGTCCTGTCTGCTCGTTAAGATAACGCTTGTTGGGATCAAGTCCCGCAAGACGCAGATAATTTCTCTGGAATATGCGGTATCTTATCACGACATAGGTAACAAGCGCCTCTCTCTTATCGTCGGATACATACATCCACGCGCATTTCGTTCTGTCCTTCCACGGCGAGATAAGCCTGTAAAGATTTCCGTTGTGTATAACATCAAAGTACTTATGATAGTCCGCGCACTGCTTACGCACTATCTCCTTTTCCTCGTCTGTCAGCTTCGTCAAGTCAAGCTCATAGCCAAAGGTTCCCGCCAAGGCTACATTTCCTCTTGTCTGCAGAGGTGTCGTTCTGCCCACCTGATGGTTGGGACAAGCGGAGACATGAGCGCCAACGGTAGATGTGGGATAGCACATTGATGTGCCGTACTGTATATCAAGTCTTTCGATAGCATCCGAATCGTCACTTGCCCATATCTGCGGAGCGTAGTAAAGCCAAGCGGGGTCAAAGCGTCCTCCTCCACTCGCGCAGCCCTCAAGAAGCAGCTCGGGGTAAGCGTTAAGCAATCTTTCAAGAAGCTCATAAAGTCCGAGAACATAACGGTGGAAGACCTCCTGCTGACGCTCCGAGCCAAGCAAAGCGCTTCCTGCCTCTGTAAGACTTCTGTTGAAATCCCACTTTATATACGCAATATTTGCGTTATCAAGCACGGCTTTGATACATTCAAACAGATAATCGCGGACATCTGCCCTGCTCATATCCAGAACATACTGGTGACGGGAAATACTCTTGTGTCTATCGGGTATCTGTAATACCCATTCGGGGTGAGCGGAAATCAGCTCACTTCTTTTTGATACCATCTCGGGCTCAAACCAGATTCCGAACTTCATTCCAAGCGCGTTTACTCTTTCGGTAAGCTTACCGAGTCCGCCCTTCAGCTTTTCCTCGTTCACAAACCAGTCGCCAAGTCCCGAATGAGAATTGTTTCTGCTTCCAAACCAACCGTCATCCATAACGAGCATCTCGATTCCAAGCTCAGAAGCGGTCTTTGCTATATCGTAAAGCTTTTCCTCATTGAAATCAAAATAGGTAGCTTCCCAGTTATTTATAAGGATAGGACGCTTTCTCGTTTTCCAATATCCTCTGCAAAGATTGTTGCGGTAGAGCTTATGGAATATACGGCTCATACCGCCCAGTCCCTCGTTTGAATAAACCATCACAGCCTCGGGAGTAACAAAGCTCTCGTCGGGCTCAAGACGCCATGTGAATCCCTCGGGATTTATACCCAATAGCACTCTTGCGCCACTGTCCGAGTCCATTTCCGCGGTGGCAACAAAGTTACCCGTATAAACGAGATTAAAGCCATAAGCGTCACCGCTCTCCTCGGTCGCATCGTGAGAGCAAAGCGCCACAAAGGGATTTTGCATATGAGACGAGTAGCCTCGCTTACTCGACACACCCTGAATTCCGTATATAAGAGGCGACCTTTCAAAAAGTCTTTCCTTACAAGCACCGCCGTACAAGTGAATAAAATCCATATCACTCGCATCGTGGAAATCAACACATGCGCTCAACGCACGTTTTACTTCCATCACCTCGTTCGAGGCGTTATGTATTATGGCGTGACGCGTCATAGCGCCCAAATTCTCAAAAACAGAATAAAAGAGCGTTACCTCCGCGCCGCTGACATTATCCCTGCAAAGTATTTCGAGCGTCGTTGCCTGTTCCTCGTCAGCATATGTTGCCGGTTGTCCTTCAATTTTGGGCTTCCCCGCATATATTTTATGCGAGACATACTGAATATCGGTATCCTCGGTTCCGCCTGATCGCTTTATAGCGAGTGCGCTTCCCCTGAAATCTCCGCAACCGTTACAGGAATATTCCATACGGTGCAGGTCCTTACTGAAAAAGGGATTCTCCGCCGTTTCACTTTCAACACGGGGGAAATGCGCTCCGTGAGGACAGGTATAGGCAAGATAGTCAAGCTCGGAATCTGATACTGCGGCTCCGTAATACAAATGCAAAAGATAACCGTATTTGTTTATCTGAATCGCATAACTCGTACTATTTGTATCAAGCTTGAATATTTTGTTTTCGGGATAAAATTGAATGGACATAAGGCACCTTCCTATTAATTATTGAATATCGAGACCGTATTGTTATACGCCGTTTCCACTTGCTTATAATTGAGCGCGGAGTCGTATATCTTCAGGTCGGCAAGAGAGAAATCGTAATATATTTATATGTCTTTGAGACATTCGTAGAGTCATTCTTGATAGTCATTTCATAATTATGTATGAAATCATCGTCGTAGCCGATGGAAGACTGATTGCCGCTTGGGAAAGCTCACCCGTTCCCAAGGAGATGTTAAGACTTACTTTTATATTCCCTGCCAACACAGGCGCTTGGATTGACGGTCCTCTGTTCACGGTGTATTTTATCATATCTGTCCTCCCAAATCATATTCGGGGCACATTGTTTACAGATTATTTACAGTTCAACAAATCCCCTGCAATTCGCGTAATGCTTATTGTTAAACGAAAAGCTTATGGGCTCTGCGCTATTAATATAGACGGTATCGGTTTCGTCGTATCCGATAAGCTCCAGTTCACCGTCAGCCAGCTTTGCCCGACCTCCGTAAACCGAGATTCGGTCTCCGTATACATTGACAAATATCTTCCCCAGAACGTTTTCCTCAAGACACTTGAAATGCTCGTGAACATCGTTATCACAGCATCCGCCCATACTGTCGAAAAGCTCGGAAATATATCTCTCTTTACCCGTCAGCAAATAAAGGTAATAGAGCGCGTAATTCTTCCACGTCGTCCAGCCGTGATCCGCCGTAATGAAATTCCCGAATTTCAGCACATCGTACTGCGGCTCCAAAAATCTTATTGTTGAGCCTCTCATACGCGAGTCGGGTATAAGATTCATTTCAAGACACCTGTGCTTTGTGAGGATATCTTCCGCGGCTGCCACATATTTTTCCCGTTCATTTTCGGGTAATGTGAGCGCAAAATACGCCATCTGAAGCGCAGAGCAGCTTATCATTCCGTCCTCAAAGGTCGCCTCACCCTCGGTTCCTATATTATCACCGTGAGCTACAAGGTCATTAGTATAGTTTATAACGAAGCGATTTGCGGGGAACTCCTCACAATCATAGAAAACACAGCCGTGATAAGTTCCCTTTTTGAAAAATCCGATGCACGGTCCGCTTCCCTCATATATTCTGCGGGGCATATATTCTGTACTTTCCCTCGGTTACAAGGATTATTTCATAACCGTTATGAAAATGAATATTGGATTTCGGAGTGGTATTATATGTCCTGTTGGAAATAAAGAAGGATTCGTTCAAATAATATATGTGTTTATATTTAAAGGTGTTTTTCGGCATATCGCGACACTCCTTTCGAAAGCAATACGGCTGTATACTGCACATATTTATTGTATCATATATCTCACAACATTTCAAAAACTTTTAAGCACATATTATCACGCTCTCCCACAATACTTAAATTTCTCTTTCGCGAAAAATCGGGGACTGTCGCGCTTCGGCGGCAGTCCCCTGATGATATAAACTATGCTTTATCTTGATTTTTTCTTCTTAAATGCAAACGGAACACAGGCAAATAAGACGCAAAGCGGCATACGGGAAAGTAGGCTTCCGCATCCCGATTTGGATTTATTATCGTCTGCCGTGTTTGAATCCGATTCACTGTCAGAGGTTGTTTGAGAGGGCTCCGTTACGTTATCGGAAGAATTTGAATTCGGCTTTTTGGGAGCTTTAACCAAAGCGGCAACGGCATCAAGAATTGCCTCGTACGCCGAATCTATCTCCTCTTGAGTATGCTCGGCATCATCTCTGACTATCATAGCCGCAGTCACGGCATTATTCAGTCTCTGCCACGATTCCTCCGTATAATCGGTCTGCTTCAGCTTCGCAACCTCCGTGAGCGCCGCGTTCAGTACGGAAAGGTTCGGATCTGTAACTCCGTCTCCCACGGGAACACCGAGCGATATCATCTCACTCATATCCACAACGGTAAACTCAAGGGTATCAGCCGCCTGCTTTCCTGTCTGGAAATTGGTCTTTGATGCCGACACCCACGCCAACTCGTATACCCCGGGTTCAATCTTTCCGTATTTGTAATCCTCTCCGCCAGTACCGACAAAATTGGATTTCTTCGTGATATCAAATGCTTTATTCACTCCCGAAACGCCCAAGTCATACCAGAGCTTACTGCCCGAGCTGACACTTGAAAGCTGCGTGCCTATCCAATCGCTTTCACTTCCCTTCGTCGCGGTTACATAAATCGGCTCTCCCAAACGATAGAAGAGCTTATTCGTCTTGACAGCACCGCTTTTCGAGGCATTGTCCTTGGGATGAATCACGAATATGGTTGAGTTCTCGGGAGTCTTACCCGCTTTGAAGCCTCCGCCCGACTCGGCAATCCATCCAATCTCGTATATACCCGGTGTAAGCTCGGTAAACGTACGCTTGAATACGCTGTTTGGCTTCGTCAGGTCTACCGCGGTTTCTAACCCTGAATCTGAAATTCTCCAATAATTCAGAGTACTTGAAGAGGAAGACGCAATATTTCTGAATCCAATCCAGGATGTTCCGACATTTTTGTGAGCGGTCACAATGATTGATTCTCCCTCGGTGAAGGAATATTTATTCATCGTGAAGGAGCCCGCCGACGGCGCACCGCCGCCCTTGGTGTATGTTGTCAGATCTATCACATCGCAGTCAGCCGACCACCCAAGCGTATCGGAATAAGAGTACGCCAGAATATAATCCGCCGTGTACGGAACAGTTACACCCGCAAAAGAGATATCACATAAGAAATAGTTGTCCTTGCAATTCACCTCGCAAGTCGCGAAGGGATCGCTTCCGATGATACCCGTATCCGCGCTTGAGAAAAAGAGCGCGATTGCGGTGGCATTATTATTTACGGGCAGCTTACAGGTAATAGTTCCGCCGAGCTCTCTGTCGTTAACATAAAGCTCTGACTTACTGCCGTAAAGCGGTGCCTCGACCTCGGGTTCGGGAGTTTTCTCCAGCGCGTCCTCGGAAAGGTCTACGATAAACTGCGCGGAGGATATCCATTCACGCGTCAGAAAATCACGTCCGCGAACAAAAATCTTGTCCTCGTAAACATAAACATAGTAGCCTTCGCTTCCTTTATATGTTTCGGTAGTGCTCCAGGTATCATATTCTCTCGCCAGATAGCCGACAGACGATGTGCCGAAAATATTCGGAAGCTTTTCGTCTCTGCTGTAATGTATGCCGTACTGGTTCATATCCCTGTGGGTATGCCCGTTGAACATAATGACCTCGGGATATTTTGCAAGAAGCGCTTTCAGAGGTTCAGCAGTATTTTTCGTCACGCCGTAACCGTCCTTGAAGCTTCCCGAAAGAGTACCGTACATAGGCTGGTGCATAATGATAAATATGGGGTTACCCTTCCCCGCTCCCTCAAGCTCACTCTCCAGCCAATCCAGCGTGGTGCTGTTGAGCGTCAGGTTATTCTGGTCGGAAACATCGGTTCCGAGGAAAATAAACTTGCAACCGTTTCTCTCGAATGAGTAATTGAGAGATGCGAAGCGGGAGCCGCCGCAGAAGGTTGCGTCAGCGGGGACAGCATCGCCAAGATAAGTCCAAAAAGCAGTTTTAGAATCTGCAAATTTATCACTTGGCACAGGCGTTCCATAACGGAAGAGCTCGTGGTTACCTATTGCCGAATAAATACTCGGCGCCCCCTGAAATTCTTCATAAACCTTCAAAAATTCTTCATAGTCGGTATCGAGTCCGTTGTTTACCGTATCACCGTTATTCATAATACCGATACTGTTCGGGCTAATCTCCATAATATCCGTCAGCATAGCTCTCATATGGTCGCTGTGGTGCTTACGAGGCTCATATGTGGGCGTGATGTGAATATCACTCACAGACTGAAACTCAAACAAAAGTGTTCCGAGCAGCCCGTCACTTATAGCGGCTCCGTTCGGAAGTGTGCAGGACGCGTAGTTCTCCGACATTCCGTCCGCGTCGGAATAGGTACACGCCAAAAGTCTCGTAGCGCCCTGCGGAACAACGACATCGCCTCTGATACGGTGAGTTACGATGTTACCCGAAACCTTGAACGGAGAAAACGCGGTATAGCCGGGCAGCTTACCGTTATCGTCGCCCCAGAACAGATATATGTCTTCAGCACCGTGACCCGCGGGGAGAGTGACCGTAACGACTCCGTCAGCGACTCCGCTGCCAATCTCGTCAATGGTATACTCCAACTTAATCGGTGCCTTCGGCAAACCGGATGCTTCCTTGGCGGATATCGGAAACGAGCCGACAAGCATACCGCCAAAAAGCGACAGGAACAGCACCCAAGAAATTTTCTTTTTCATAATA
>JAFTHJ010000121.1 GCA_017457465.1 Clostridia bacterium
CGACGAAGAAGCGGACGATGTAACGGCTTCTATATCGAGCTTCTATTTTAAAATGAAAAACGAGTATAAATTAGATATTGCTTTCGGCGTTGATATTGAAGTAAAAGAAGGAACCAAAGAGATAATATTCGGCGCAACGAACAGAAGTACCGATAAGAACCACAGATATTCCGATTTCAGTATTGATTACAAAGACGGTAATCTGTATATTTGTGGTGGAAGTGCAGAGGCGATAAAAGCTGCTACGGAATGGTTATGCACTGAATGTATATCTGACGGTGTGGTTTCTCTTGAAAAGATTCCCTATGAATATAACGCTACCTATGAGCTGGAAAATTTGAAGGTGTGCGGAGTTGCACTGAGTGAATTTGGCTTTGAGGAAGACGGAAAGGGTTTGACCGACGAAATTAAGAAGTGGGCAGGTCCGAAAGCAGGGTTGCGCAAAAATGCAGAGAACGGATACAAGATAAAGGTCGTAGAAGATACAACGCTGTATCTGAACGAAGTGGGAGTTGAGCTGATAGGAAAGGACTTGCTCCTTACAGCTTCCTCACATCTCGGAAATCCGAGTGTTGTGGTAGACTATTTTTTGAACATGTTAAAGAACAGTAGTGGTAACGAGCTTGATTTTAACAAGAGAGAACTGATAGAAATGCCTAAGCCTGCTACTTCTCTAAAGGATGTAAGAGAAGTAAGTGCCGAGAAAATAACGGTATCTGCGCAAGCCCAAGGGACTTATAAGGTTGGAGATGAGGTGATATTCGTTTGCACACTGAAAGCCGACGATACGATAGTGTCTTGCCCGAAATTCGCTTGGACGGCAAAGACCGCCGACGGTAAAAACTATTCGGGGGAAGTTGACGGAGCACATGGTAAAATCGTTATCAAGATTCCTGCAACGGGAGTAGGCGGAATGGATCTTAAAGTTCTTGTAAAGGACGAGAATGGAGCGCTTATATCCTGTGTACAGCAGTCGGAGGAGTTTGACAAGGATCCCGTGTTTAGCATTATTATAAAATCCGCCGATGATAAATCATTGTATATGAAGGATATCCCCGAATGCTTTGAGACTACGCCTATTGTTTATGTAGTAGGCACAAATTATCAGATCATGGTTCCTGTGACGCAGGAGACACTCATGTGGGTTGAGGTTGACGGCAAGCTCTTTTACGATGATGTAAACGGAATACTGCGTTCCAATACCACTACGCACAGAATGACGGTGCCGCAGGCACTTCTTGACGGCGCGGGTGAATACAAGATATGCTACCGAATTGTCAATGAGAGACGACCGTACAATTCCAATGTCAGCGAGGTTTTTGAATATGTATCGGTATTCAAGCCTGTGACATCGGAAAATCCGAGATTTTTCTCTATTGCAGATGCGCACAATGAGGTTGATAAGCCCGTGGCTGCCGCAAAAGCGTTTGGAGAAATAGATTTTCTGATATTGAACGGTGATATTCCCAACGATGCGGGAGATATCAAGAATTTTTCAACGATACACAGAATAGCGGCGGAAATAACAAACGGCGAGATCCCCGTAGTGTTTGCTCGCGGAAATCACGACATGAGAGGAATATACGGAGAAAACATTGCGGAGCATACGCCAACTGATAATGGTAATTCCTATTTTACCTTCCGTCTCGGAAAAATCTGGGGAATCGTACTCGATTGTGGTGAGGATAAGCCTGATAATCATTCAGAGTACGGACATACCGTTTGCTGCGAGGAATTCCGAAAGAGACAAATAGCATTTATAAACAGTGTGATTGCTAATGCAGAGAATGAGTATGATGCAGAGGGTGTAGAGTATAGAATGGTTGTAGTTCACGATCCATTTACCGAGTATAAATCGAATCAGTTGTCCGAGGCGGATTTGGATACTTATATGAAATGGGCAAGTCTATTGCGCGAAGATGTAAAACCCGATGTTATGATAAGCGGTCATGTGCATCAGGCTTATATTACCAATGTGGGAGATGAGCTTGATAAATTGGGTCAAGCTTGTCCTGTAGTAGTGGGAAGCGCACCGGGAACAAAAATTTCTCTCGCTCCTCGCGGAGTATGGGTTAAGGATGTTTATGTTGGTGCTGGTTTTGCACTTAATGACGATGAATTATCTGTGGATTTCGTAGGTCATAACGGTATCTTATATCAGCATTCGGTTATATCTTTATTTGATTAGGAGAACACATGAAAAAAACACTTTATAATTATTACATAATCGACCGATTAAACAGAGGAATGCGTGTGAAGGTAGAAAAAGACCTCGGCGCGGAATACTCGGCGCAGGGGCTCTCGGGCGAGGAGAGAATGACTCGCAGATTTGAGTATCTCGCTTCTCTTGAAGTTCCTCACATACATAAGGACGAAAAGATAGTCCTTATGCGTACCGTCGCAAATCTGCCCGATGTATATACCGAGGCGGAGTGGACGGAGATAAGAAAGAGTCACTATATCCACGAGCTTGGATATGTGTCAAACCTCTCTCCCAACTACGCGACAACTATCTCAAAGGGACTCCTTGCAGTAAGAGAAACTGCAAACGAGTATCAGGTCAGAATGATTGATGCTATTATATCTCTCTGCGACAGATACCGTGCTGAAGCCGAGAAGATGGGCAGGGAAGATATCGTCGAGGTGCTTACCCAAGTACCAAGATACCCTGCAAGAAACTTCCGCGAGGCGTTGCAGTTCTTCCGTATACTTCACTACTCTCTGTGGCTTGAGGGGGACTACCATAACACCGTAGGACGCTTTGACCAGTATATGTATCCCTATTTCAAAAAGGACATTGAGGACGGCATATATACGAGAGAGACGGCGCTTGAGCTGGTAGAGGACTTCTTCCTATCCTTCAATAAGGACAGCGACCTCTATGTCGGAGTTCAGCAGGGAGACAACGGACAGAGCATGGTTCTCGGCGGTGTTGACGCCGAGGGCAACGATTGCTTCAATCTTCTCTCCGAGCTTTGTCTTGAAGCAAGCAGAAATCTAAAGCTTATAGACCCCAAGATAAATCTCCGTGTGTCAAGCAAAACACCCTTGTCCATATACGAAAAGGGAACCGAGCTTACAAAGGTAGGTCTTGGATTTCCTCAATATTCCAACGACGATGTGGTCATCAAAGGACTCGAAAGACTCGGATATTCACACGAGGACGCGTCAAATTATGTCGTTGCGGCTTGCTGGGAGTTCATAATTCCCGGCGTTGGAAACGATATAGCAAACATTGGTGCTGTCAATTTTCCAGCGCTTGTGGATAAGGTTATAAGAGAGAATATAAACGGTGATTTCGACACTCTTATTGGAAAAGTAAAGACAGAAATAAAGAATGAGTGCGACAAGATAAGAGAGAGCATAAATAATGTATGGTTCGTACCGTCGCCCATTATGGACTTGTTCAGAGCGGATAAGAGATACAATAACTTCGGTATTCACGGTAGCGGTATCGCTTGCGCTGCCGATGCACTTGCGGCAGTGCAGAAATATGTTTACAAGGAAAAGAAAGTCACCCCCGAAAGACTTATAAATGCACTTGACAGCGATTTTGCAGATGATGCGGAGCTTTTGCACCTGCTTCGCTTTGAAGCTCCCAAGATGGGAACGGGAAGTAAAGAAGCCGACGACCTTGGCGGTATGATTCTGTCGTCCTTTGCCGACGCTCTTGAAGGACATACCAACTGCATGGGCGGCAAATGGAGAGCGGGCACGGGAACTGCGATGTACTATCTGTGGCACGCAAGAGAGCTTGGGGCTACCGCGGACGGACGCCGCGCGGGCGAGCCCTTTGGAACGAATTTCTCACCGAGTCTCTTTGCTCAGATACCAGGACCTATTACCGATATTGAGTCCTTTACGGCAAACGACCTCACGAGAAATATGAACGGCGGACCTCTCACACTTGAATTTGCGGCAGGTATATTCAACAGCCCTGAAAGCATACAGAAGGTCGCAATGCTTATACAGTATTTCATCAAGCGTGGCGGACATCAGCTCCAGCTCAATGCCGTTAATCTTGAAGCTATGAAAGAGGCTCAGGCAAACCCCGAAGCATACAGACAGCTTGTTGTTCGTATCTGGGGCTGGTCGGCATACTTCGTAGAGCTTGACAAGGACTTCCAAGACCATGTTATGGCAAGACAAGAATACAATATATAGTGAAGAGGTAAGAGTGAAAAGTGAATAGGTGATGAAGCTTTTCGCAAAGGCGAAAAGCCTCCAAACTTCTTCACTATTCACTATTACTTATAACTTTGAATTTATGAATGGTTTAATTTTTGATATAAAAGAGTTTGCCGTACACGACGGGGAAGGAATAAGGACAACCGTTTTCTTAAAGGGTTGTCCTCTCCGTTGCGTGTGGTGTCACAACCCCGAGGGATTATCTCCCAAAAAGGAGCTTTATCTAAAGCAAAATGGTTGTCTTGGTTGCGGCAGATGCAGTATTCCTTGCGACCACGAGGAGTGTCGGGAAATAGGTAGGTGTCTGCATGTTTGCCCTAAAAACCTTATAAGCGTTGCGGGAGCCCGGTGGGAGGCAAAAGCTCTTGCGGATAAGTTGCTCACCCATAAGAGCTTTTTTGATACAATGGGTGGCGGAATAACCCTTTCGGGAGGCGAGCCGCTACTTCAAGCGGACTTTTGCGTTGAGCTTCTTACACTTCTCAAAGGTCAGGTGCATACTGCCATTGAGACTTCGGGATACGCAAAGAGTGAGGATTTCAAGAAAGTAATAAGCCTTTGCGATTTCGTGTATATGGATATAAAGCTTGCGGATAGTGAATTACATAAAAAATACACAGGCGTTGATAACAAGATAATTCTCCAAAACGCCGAGTATCTAAAGCAGAGCGGCATACCCCATACCTTTCGTACGCCGCTGATACCACATATTACCGACACGGAAGAAAATCTCTGGGAAATAAAAGGAATAGTTGGCGGCAGTTCGTGGGAAATGCTCCCATACAACCCACTTGCGGGCGCAAAGTACGCGAGCGTGGGGAGAAAATATTTTCTATCTTAGTTTGATTTTGAGGATAAAACAATGAAAATCAAAAGAATAATGTTAAGCAAAAACAGTACAGATGTATATATTGATGCTTACATCTCGGATAAAATAGAAGGCTTTGAGCGAAAAGCAATTCTCGTTATTCCCGGTGGCGGATATTCTGGAGTATGCTCAGACAGGGAGGGCGAGCCGATAGCGCAAGCGTTTATCCCATACGGTTATAACGCATTTGTTTTGCATTATACGGTTAATAAAAAGCACCCGTTTCCGACTCAGCTTATTGAGGTAGCTGAGGCTATTAAACATATAAAAGACAATGCTGAAAAATACGGAATATCAAAGGACAAAATTTTCGTTGTAGGTTTCTCGGCAGGCGGTCATTTGGCGGGCTGCTCGGGTATCCTTTGGAAACACCCTGAAATATATGAAAGAATATCCATGCCATTCGGATACAATAAGCCTGCTGGAATTATGCTGATGTATCCTGTTATTTCTACCGATTATCATGGGTTTTCGTTTAATAATCTTCTTTGTAAGGAGCAACCGACAGACAAAGACTTATACTCTGTCTCTCTGGAGAAGCATGTTGATTCCGACAGCGCTCCCGCATTTGTATTGCATACCGCAAACGATCAAATTGTTGATATTAAAAATTCTTTATGCTTGGCTAATGCTTATACAGATGCAAAGGTTGAATATGAATTGCATGTGTACCCAAATGGACCACACGGAATGGCACTTGCAAATCATATAACAGATTTAGGAAATAAACAGTGGAACAATCCTGCCATTGCAGAATGGGTAAGAATGGCAGCATATTGGGCAGAAAATGTCAAGGTATATTGAATTTATTATGAAACTGAAAAGCGAAAATACAAGTATAACTTTTGATGTGATAAATATAAACAGCGGCTATGCGTGCTACATAAGTGGATGCGGTGAACTTATTTTTAATGTAGATGTCGTTGATACATCGGAATATATGGCGATAGAAAATCACTCGCCTTTTTGGTGTCGTCCGTTTTGGGGACACTCCTTGTCCGATTTGCCCGAAAAGGTACAGGCGTTGCTAATAAAGAACAGCGATAGCTATACTTATTATCTCCCCGTATGCGATAGCGTTTTTAAGACGATAATACGCGGAAAAGAGAATGGCTTTGAGTTCTATACATATTCAAATTGCAACACCGTAACGGAATGCAACCGTCAGTTGGCATTTGTATACCTTGAAGGAAAAGAGCCTTTGTCGCTTATGAAAGAGGGCGCAAGAGCCGTATGTAAATTACTTGACAACGGACTCAAACTGCGAGAAGAAAAGACAGTACCAGATGTATTTAATTATCTCGGTTGGTGCTCTTGGGACTCTATGCAGATAAGAGTCAATCACGAGGGGCTTTTGGAGAAGGCAAGAGAGCTTAAGGAAAAGAATGTGCCCGTTCATTTCGCAATTATTGACGATATGTGGGCAGATGTTCCGAACCTTAATGAAATACCTGCCAATGCCGATTTTGGCAAAATGGTAGGTATGATGCACGCAAGCAAGATGCGTGCATTTGAAGGAGATCCAAAGAGATTTTCTAAGGGAATGAAGGCGGCTATTGATGACTTAAAGAAAGAGGGAATACCTACGGTTGGCGTTTGGTTTCCTACCACAGGCTATTGGGCAGGACTTGAACCTAATGAAAGCGAAGCGAAGAGACAAAAGGATAACACAGTAACGCTCTCAAACGGGCAGATAATTGTCGCACCCGAAAAAGAAAAAGCAGATCGATACTTTGACGACCTGTGTTCCCGTGTTAAAGAATGGGGCGGAGATTTTGTAAAGATAGACAATCAAGGATTCCATCAAAGATACGAGAACATCGCTCCTATAGGTGAGAGCGCAAGAGCCATACAAAATGGTATAGATAAGGCAGCGAACAAATATTTTGACGGCGCGCTTATCAACTGTATGGGAATGCCCTCGGAGTGTATGTTCAACCGAACGAGTGCTGTCAGCCGTTGCTCCGACGACTTTATACCTGAAAGCAGAGATTGGTTTGCCAAGAATATTCTCCAATGCTCCTTCAACGGTCTGCTTCAAGGACAGTTTTATGTCAATGACTGGGATATGTGGTGGACGGACGACGAGCAGGCAGTGAAGAACAGCTTATGCCGCGCTATAAGCGGTGGTCCTATATATGTGTCAGACAAAATAGGCAGAACAAATCCCGAAATCCTCAAGCCCTTGTGCCTTAATGACGGCAGAATCATACGCCCCGACGAGAGTGCAACACCGACGGCGGACTGTCTGATGCAAAATCCCACGACAACGGATAAGATATTCAAAATACGCAACCGCATAGGAGACAACGGCGTCTGCGCGGTGTTCAATATAAACGCGGAGAATAAGCCCGTAAGCGGTACTCTCACCCCCACCGAGCTCGGAATTGCCGAGGGAGATTACATCTTCTACGAGTATTTCACAAAACAAACGGGAGTGCTTAATGCGGGTGAAAAAGTGAATATAGCTCTCACAAACAACGATGACTTCCGTCTGTATTCCTTTGTATCAAAAACAGATGATAGCGAGAAATATTGCGGAAATACAGAGCTGTTTATGGGCGTAGGATATTCTAAACAAAATTGAAAGAGAATTATCAAATGAAAAAAGAGAGTTATTTACAAAATCTGCATACACATACGACCTACTGTGATGGGATTGACACGCCCGAACAAATGGTGCTTGCCGCCATTGAAAAAGGTTTTGGAAGTATAGGCTTTTCGGGACATTCTTATATGTATTATGCTGAAGACCATTCGATGAGTCCACAAGGTACCGAAGAATACAAAAAAGAAATAGCCTTGCTCAAGGAAAAATACCGAGACAAAATAGACATCTTTTGCGGACTTGAGGTTGATATGTATTCCGAGATAGATCTCTCGGGGTATGATTATCTCATAGGCTCGGTACACTATCTTAAATGCGGTAATGAGATAGTGGGCTTTGACCGTTCGGCAGAAGTTGTAAGAAGCGTTATTGATACCTATTTTGACGGCGACGGAATGAAGTATGCAAAAGCATATTATAGGGCGCTTGCACAGCTTCCGAATTATGGAAAATTTGATATAGTCGGTCACTTTGATATTATCTGTAAACATTCGGATAGTGTAAAATTCTTTGACGAAGACTCGTCTGCTTATAAAAATTGGGCTTTTGAAGCGGCAGATGCGCTTAGAGGAGAAATACCGCTATTTGAGGTTAACACAGGAGCAATAGCGAGAGGATACAGAACCACACCG
>JAFTHJ010000011.1 GCA_017457465.1 Clostridia bacterium
GAAATATGGCTTGCATCGTATTCAATAAGGACTAGGCAAAGAACTATTCGATAAACGAGAGTGATCTCTATAATGATGTGTTTGAGTACAATTGGACTGTTGAAAAGCTTAAGAATTACATTACTAATATACATAGTGATGTTGACGGACTCGGTGAAAGAGACGAAAAGGATATATACGGATTTTCTATTGATTGTGAGCCTCGCTTTGATGCTTTCTTCTATGGATCCGGACTCAGAACTACCGACAGAGATTCAGAGGGGAATATTGTTCTGACTCTTGATGAACCGAAGATAGTGGATGTCGTTCAAACCTATAAGGCACTTCTGAATTCCAACATAGCTGTGTATAAGCCGAAGAAAGAAACTCCGATATACAGTATGTTTAAGAATAAGACGGTTGTATTTTACGAGACTGCTATTGCAATTTCCGACCAACAGCTTGAATTTGACTACGGTGTTCTCCCGATTCCTATGTGGAATACCGATCAAAAGGAATATATAACATATCTCTCAAATACCCATGATGCTTGGAGTGTACCCAAGAACACATCAGATATTGATATGGCAGGAGCTGTTATAACTTCTCTTGCTTGTGAAGCATATAGAACAGTAATGCCTCAATACTTTGAGGGAATGCTTAAGGTCCGATATGCTTCAGACCTTGAAAGCGCACAGGTATATGATATCATAAGAGAGGGCGTTGTATTTGATTTCGGATATATGTTTGGAATGAGCTTTACGGGTAGCTACGCTCCGTTTTTCCCGTTCCGTCATTGCCTTATGAATGAAAAGCAGGAGTGGGCATCGACACTTGAAACTTACGAGGACCGCTTTAAAGGCGATATAGCAACGATACTCACCGATATAAGAGAGAATAATAAATAATCGTTATGAAAAAAATATTTTCTTTATCAATAATATTTGTACTCATTTTCATTACATTGCTTGGTTGTTCTAAAGAAGAATCAAGAGATCCGCTGACTGTTGTAGAAAACGGAGCAAGTGATTATACAATTGTTCGCTCCTCGAAAGCAAGTGAGGCGGTTATAAACAGTACATTAACTATCAAGAAAGCGCTAAAGGAAAACTATTCCGCCGATATTGAGCTTAAAGATGATTGGCTCAACGAAAAGAGCGGTGAAGTCCCTGCGGAATATGAAATACTTGTTGGAGTATCTAATCGTGAAGAAACGGTTGATGCTGCAGAGGAGTTACTTTCAAGTGACTATGTGATAAAGGCGGCAGGTAAAAAAATAGTTATCGTTGGCGGTTCAGATGCAGCAACTGTTGAAGGGGTAAAATACTTCGTTGAGAATATTTGTGCCGCCTCGGATACGCAGATATTGCTTTTTGAGCAGACAGATGAGGTCGAGTACAGACACGAGTATAATCTTTCCGCACTTAAAATAAATGGAGTAGATATATCGGAGTATAAGATAGTATATGATTCCTCGTCGTCGTACGGTGTAGAGAGGGCAATATCGGCCCAAACATCTATACGCGAGACTTGCGGAAAGGTTATTGATGTTATATCCGACAAGGATGTTGAAGCAGAATATGAGATACTTGTCGGAAACACATTGAGAGCTCAATCGCAGGAAAGAATTGCAGAGTATTCAAGACCAAATGTGTATTATACTGTTGCCATCAAGGATAACAAGCTTCTTATTGCTTATGAGGGCTTGAGATGCGGAGAAACGGCAGTAAAGGATTTTGATGCCCTTTTGCGTGAACAAAAAGGCGTTCTTGATATGACTGAAAGTAATACCGATTATACAGGGAATATTCTGTCAACGGTAACATCGGAAAAGGTATCCAATACTGATGTAAGAGCTATGACCAGCAATGTGTTGTCTCATTACTATCAGCAGTCTGATGATCCGTATAATAAGAGAATGGAGATACTTGCCGATACATATCTTACCTATCTTCCCGATGTTATAGGACTTCAAGAGTGCCGTGATGTCGACTTTAATGCATTGTTTCCTCTTGTAAGCGAGTATTACGGAGTTGTAGAATCAACAAAGGTTTATCAGAATCCAGCTTCAAATGAAACGATAGATTACGAGTGTACCAAGATACTTTACCGTAAGGATAAATTCAAATATTACGATGCCGAATATGAAGAACTGATATTTGATTTTAATGGAAAAATATTGGCGCAAAATATGAAAACTATATCGTCAGCCGTGTTTGAAAACAAACACACCGGAGATAAATTCATATTTGTGAATAGCCATTTCATAAGCAGCTATGGTGATGAGGCAACTGACGGACACAAAAATATCAGAGTGCAGAACGCCACACAGTTTGCCTCCAAGATAGAAAGACTTCGTGTTGAGCATCCAGACCTGCCAATCATAACAACAGGTGACTATTTCACACCAAAAAACACATCCGCAAATGCGTATCCCGCTTACGATATAATAATGGGCGCGGGACTATCGGATGCATCGGTAGAGGCGAAAAAGAAGATGTCTCCGGGTATGGGAACATCGCATCTTGTGGGAACATCTGTTGCGTCAACCAATATTGACATGGTGTTTGCCGATACAGAAAAATGTGACATTTTGTCCCATAGAATTATAACCAATATATACACCAAGGACGCGAGCGATCATTTTCCCGTATATGCGGACATCAGCTTTAAGTCTTAACTGACACGGCTGTTGCGGATTTTTCGCAACAGCCTATTTTTTAAGGAGATATTATGGAAAAGTCAAAACAACCCTATTTTGTATTTTCAAATGACGAAAACGAACAAAAAGAGCAACTGAAAACCAATGAGCTTATGGAGCAATATCATAAGTTCAGAGAGGATAATAAGAACGACCTCTTTAACCCATCGTATCACTTCTGGTCACCGGACGGAAGAATAAACGATCCAAACGGTCTTTGCTATTGGAACGGAAAATA
>JAFTHJ010000122.1 GCA_017457465.1 Clostridia bacterium
CAACGCTGACTTCCTCGGTGTAGGGATCAAACTTTGTCTCTACGTATGTGAAGCCGTTGATTCTGGAGATGATGTAAGCAGCGTCCTTACCAAGACCGTTAAGGATAACGCGAAGGGGCTTAACTCTTACCTTGTTTGCGTTAAGAGCTATCTTGATAGCGCCCTCTGCGGCAGCGAAGGACTCGTGTCCCGCGAGGAAGCAGAAGCACTCTGTCTCCTCGGAGAGGAGCATTGCGCCGAGGTTTCCGTGTCCGAGACCAACCTTACGGTTCTCCGCAACAGAGCCGGGGATACAGAAAGCCTGAAGTCCGATACCGATAGCTGCTGCTGCGTCAGATGCCTTTGTGCAGCCCTTCTCTATTGCGATAGCAGCACCAACGGTGTATGCCCACTTTGCGTTCTCAAACGCGATAGGCTGTGTTTCTTCTACTATTTTATAGGGGTCAATTCCCTTTGCATCGCAGATTGCTTTGCACTCGTCGATGGAGGAAATGCCGTATTCCTTAAGAACCGCGAGGATTTTTGCCTCACGTCTTTCATAACCTTCAAAATGTGCCATTTATATTTCCTCCTTAATTATTCCTTGCGGGGATCTATGTACTTAACGGCGTCAGCAAATCTGCCGTATGTACCCTTGGACTTCTCGTATGCTTCGTTAGGCTCCATGCCCTTCTTGATGAAGTCTGTCATCTTGCCGAGAGATACGAACTCGTATCCGATAACCTGATTGTCTGCGTCAAGAGCCATTCTTGTGCAGTAGCCCTCTGTCATCTCGAGATAACGAACGCCCTTTGCCTTGGTTCCGTACATAGTACCAACCATCGATCTCTCGCCCTTACCGAGGTCTTCCATACCTGCTCCGATAACGAGACCGCCCTCGGAGAACGCAGACTGCGAACGACCGTAAACGATCTGGAGGAAAAGCTCTCTCATAGCGGTGTTGATAGCGTCACAAACAAGGTCTGTGTTGAGCGCCTCGAGAAGTGTCTTACCGGGGAGTATCTCTGCAGCCATAGCAGCCGAGTGAGTCATACCCGAACAGCCGATGGTCTCAACGAGAGCCTCTTCGATAATACCGTTCTTAACATTGAGGGAAAGCTTACAAGCTCCCTGCTGGGGGGCACACCAGCCCACACCGTGAGTGTATGCAGAGATGTCGGTTATCTCTTTTGCCTGTACCCATTTGCCCTCCTCGGGAATGGGAGCGGGACCGTGATTCGGGCCCTTTGCAACAGTACACATTTTAGCGACTTCCGCGCTCATTGCGTACTCGCAAGAAAATTCTTTGCTCATTTTTTTATCTCCTTTGTAATTTAAAAATTTAAACACTTTCAACAAGAGGCTTTATAGCCTCGGCGTACAGCTTACCGATAAACTCGGCGCCGTTAGCATTGGGATGTACCCCATCGCCCGAATAAAACTTGGGCTCGGGCTGCGTTTTCAGCGCTTCCTCAAACTTCTCGTCAAGCGGAACGTAAACATCGGCAAACTCCGCCGCAAGTTCCCTGACTATCGGAAGAAGCGTCTTCAGATCCTCTCTTATCGGCTCTTTATCCTGACAATCGAGAAGATACGGCGAGAGAATCATTATCTTGGCGTTTGTTTCTTTTTTGAGGCGCTCGAGAATACAACGGTAGTTGAGCGCTATCTGCGCATCAGTGGTTGCCACATTACCCCCGCCATAGCGGTGCCATACATCATTGATACCGATAAGAACAGAAATTATGTCAGGCTGAAACGCGATAGCATCGCCATAAAGCCTGTCAAAAAGCTGTCCTGTACGGTTGCCGCTGATACCGAAATTGATGAATTCAAAATCGACCTCGGGAAAAGCCTTAACTAATAGCTCGGAGGCGTATTTGGGATAACCGTTGCCCATATGGTGATAATTTCTTCGGTCTCTACCCGCGTCGGTAATACTATCTCCCTGAAAAACTATCTTTACCTTTTTCATAATCTTACTTTACTATCTCACCGTAAACAGCGCCACCCGCACAAGCTGCGTTGCACTCGTCTGTGTCGATATGCATAGCGAGAGCGAAGCTATCGCTTACTCTTACAACAACATCTCCGAATATAAGTGCTCTGGGTGTATCAAGCTTTACGTTAACGATTTCCTTGTCGGAAACGCCCATAGCGGCTGCGTCAGCCTTTGTCATATGTATATGTCTCTTTGCCGCGATAACGCCCTCTGTCATCACAACAGAGCCGCAGGGGCCCTCGAGTGTGCATCCGGGAGTACCCGCGATATCACCCGACTCGCGTACAGGAGCGGCAATTCCTATAGTACGGGCATCTGTGAGCGAAAGCTCAACCTGATTTGCTCCGCGCACAGGTCCGAGAACGCTCGCCTTGATAGCGCCCTTGGGACCTACTACAGTTACCTTTTCCTCACAAGCGAACTGTCCGGGCTGACTTAAATCCTTCTTGTTAGTAAGCTCGTGTCCCGCGCCAAAAAGGGTTTCAACCGCTTCTTTGGTCAGGTGGACGTGTCTTGCAGATGTTTCAACCAAAAACTTGTTAGACATTTTAAAACCTCGCGTAAAATAAATTTATTTTGTTACCAACCCTAATTATACCATACTTTTTTTCGATTGTAAAGAATTAATTCACACAATTATGTAAATAATATTTCAATAAATGACAACGGTTTCAACAACGAAAGGAGTTTTATGGTAAATACCGACAAAACGCAAAATCAAAACAGCTCGGGCGGCAACGAACAGCTTGAGGACATTATAAAAAGCGGCTCGGTCGTCGCAAAGAACTCGAAGGAGACTATACATTGCCTGTCGATAATCGGGCAGATAGAGGGACATTATCTGCTTCCCGAGAGTCAAAAAGCGACTAAATACGAGCATATAATCCCCCTGCTCGTGGCAATTGAGGAGAGCGACGAGATAGACGGTCTGCTTATAGTTCTGAACACGATGGGCGGTGATGTCGAGGCGGGACTCGCTATCGCGGAGATGATTGCCTCTATGACAAAGCCAACCGTCTCGCTAGTGCTCGGCGGCGGTCATTCGATAGGCGTCCCTCTCGCGACATCCGCAAACAAATCCTTTATAGTTCCCTCCGCCACTATGACCGTCCACCCCGTGCGAATAAACGGACTCGTGGTAGGCGTCCCACAAACCTTCAGATATTTTGACGAAATGCAGAAGCGGATAGTGAAATTTATCTGCGACCATTCGGAAGCCTCGCCAGACAAAATAAACGAGCTGATGATGCGCCCCGACGAAATGGCTACAGATGTCGGCTCGATTATCGACGGCGACGAGGCTGTCCGCTATGGTATAATCGACTCCGTCGGCGGTCTCTCCGATGCTCTCGCCGCCTTGAGAGATATGATTGGGGAGAGAGAATAAGATAAGAAAAATAAAATAAAATGCGAGGGGGACTTTTAAGGGAAGTCCCCCTCGCGCTCCCTTCAAACCTTTTAAAGCAAAGGGTTGAGGCGGTAACCGCATTATAAATCTGTATCTCGTGGTTTTTTCTCTAATGTAGACAACCGACGGACGTTTGCCCACCGTCGGTTGTCTTTTTTATTGTATTTGTTTTGGTGTAGGGTGTATGTAGATAATCAATTATCGCCATTTTAATAAAAATATCTCCTATCGGTCCGCAAGTGTCCGATAGGAGATTTCCTTATGGAAAAACCTCGAGGCTTAATATTCACAACGAATAGAAAGCAAAAAACCTTTTTTAAAAGGTTTGGAAGGGAGCGCGAGGGACACCTTTCCTTAAAAGGTGTCCCTCGCATATTACGCCCTTTCCGTCCCCTCACTCAAACAAAGGAGTTGAGAAATATCGTTCTGCTGTATCGGGGAGAACGGTAACGACCGTTTTGCCCTTACCGAGAATTTTAGCCAGTCGGAGGGCGGCGGCGACATTTGTACCGCTACTGATACCGCACATAATTCCCTCCTTGGAGGCAAGGTCACGCGAAGCCTGTAGAGCCTCCTCGTCCCTGATTATACATACATCGTCATATATATCCTGATTAAGTATCGCGGGGATAAGACCGTCCCCGATACCCATCTGAACGTGCGTTCCGATAGAGCCGCCCGAGAGAATCGCGGCGTTTTCGGGCTCGACCGCCCAAATCGTCATCTCGGGATTCTGCGCCTTGAGCGTCTCACCGATACCCGTAATCGTACCGCCCGTACCTATACCCGAGCAAAATCCGTGAATAGGCTTACCAACCTGCTCAAGAATCTCGCGTCCCGTGCTTTCGCGCTGCACCGCGGGATTCGCGGGGTTTTCAAACTGCTGGGGCACGAACACATCGGGGTTCTCCGCCTTCATTCGAAGCGCCATATTCAGACACTCCTCAATGCAAAGCCCGATATTTCCGTCGTCGTGAACAAGAATCACCTCGGCGCCGTAATGCTCAACAAGCTTTCTTCTCTCCTCGCTGACCGAGTCGGGCATAATTATCTTGACCTTATATCCCCTCACAGCTCCCACGAGCGCAAGACCGATACCTTGATTTCCGCTTGTCGGCTCAACTATTACGGTATCCTTGCCGATAAGCCCCTTTTCCTCGGCATCGAGAATCATATTGAACGCCGTACGCGTCTTTATCGAGCCGCCGACATTCAGTCCCTCGAACTTGACAAGTATCTCGGCATCGTCGGGCCCCGACATATGCTGAAGTCTGATAATGGGGGTGTTCCCCATCGCGTCTAAAATCGTATTGCAAACCATTTTATATATTATGTACCTTTCCTGAATACTGCGTTGTACTAATGATTATAGCACAATGGCAATATTTTGTCAATCCTCGGAGGCGTTTATTCGCGGTCTCCGTAACGCGATATAAAATACATCAGCTCGTTTTTCTCCCGAAAGCCGTATCCGTGCCACGCCACGACTCTCTTTTGCTTCGGGAATACCGTGAGCATCTGACCGAGCATACCGCTCTTGCAGTAGCCCTCGGCGAATCCGCTCATACAAAGCTCGTAACCTCGGGAGAGCACTATCCTCACCCATTCCTCGGAGAGTATCCTCTCGCCGCGATAAAGTCCGCCGCTTCTGTATACCTCGCCGAGCTTAACCATATCCTCTGTCCTTATATATAGCCCTGTCGCACCCATACAGTGCCCACGAGGGCATTTGCTCCACGCGACCTCACGGAAGCCCGTCTTTGAGAAAAGCTCCCTCCAGAGGAATTTATCGAGCGGCTCACCCGCAATTCTCTCGCAAACACGGGCGAGAAGATAATACGCACCATCGGTATACGAGCGTTCCCCTCCGTGGTCGGAGCGAATCGGATACTCAAGCATATACGCGAGATAATCCTCGCCAAACTCACGCGCGTCATTGCAGTCTATATCGAGGAAGCCCTCGGGCAGAGCAAGTGCGTGTCGGAGCGCCATATCAACGGTAACGCGCTCCCACCTTTTGTCCATCTTCTCGCGTGTACTGTCCGAGATTTCCTCCGCGAGTATATCGGTGATAAGCGAGTCTGTCCGTATAAGACCTCTGTCGTAAAGCAGACCTATAGCGGTAACCGTGAAGACCTTTGCCACCGAATAGGAGTTCTGACAGGCGTTTGCGGGGGTTATACAAACGCTTTCCGCCTCACCGCCGTCGTATATCTCGGCTATCGAATAGATATTATAATTTTTCTCCCTTATGAACGCCGACACGGAATCAAGAAAATCACTCATAGCTTACCTCTCTGTTCTCTGCGTCCTGACCTTTGCCATACAAAGTCCGCATCTCGCGGGAAGATATATCGGGAACTTGTAGGTTCCGTCCGGTTGCTTTTTAGCCTGATAAATATATTCCTCGGATATTCTGTCCCAGCCGCCGAAGCGCCCCTCGTCGGTCGAGAGCAGAACACGGTATTTACCCGCGGACGGTACTGTCATCATATAGTCGGTGTAATACCCCGACGGACTGAAATTAAGCGCGAATATCAAGCCGCCGCGCTCGTATACCAGCACCTGCTTGTCGGCATCGATAAAGAGACTTCTCGGAGCCTTCTCGTAGAGCGGCTTGGAGCGGCAAAGCTCGACCATAGCCGCATCAAACGCCTCAAGCTCTCCGTATTTGAGGCTATCATCATCGGCAAGATGCCACTGTCTTTTGCAGTAAAAATAGCTCCAGCCATTGCCCTCTCGGGGGAAATCTATCCACTCGGGATGACCAAACTCATTTCCCATAAAGTTGAGATATCCCTCTCCGCCCGCTGACATAGTTATCATTCTCATCAGCTTGTGAAGCGCCATTCCGCGCTCTATAATGGGACTCGAGCAGCTCTTTGCCATATCGGTATACATCGCGCTGTCGCAAAGACGGAAGATTATCGTCTTATCCCCAACAAGCGCTTGGTCGTGCGACTCGACATATCCGATATACTTTTCGGCGGGACGGCGGCTTGTCATCTCGTGCCAGATATGCCACATATTCCAGTCCTCGTCGCGCTGCTTTTTGATAAGCTTTATCCACATATCCGGCTCACCCATAGCAAGACGGTAATCAAATCCGATTCCGCCCTCCTCTATAGGCAGACACATTCCCGGCATCGCCGACATATCCTCGGCAACCGTTATAGCCCTCGGGTTCACCTCACGGATAAGCGCGTTCGCGAGTTGAAGATAGGTTATCGCCTCGGTGTCGGTATTAAGCGAGAAATACTTGGAATAGTCGGTAAACGCCTCGCCAAGCCCGTGGTTGTGATATATCATTGAGGTAACTCCGTCAAAGCGAAAGCCGTCAAAGTGAAATTCTGTAAGCCAGAATTTGAGATTTGAAAGCAGAAAATGAATTACCTCGTTTTTTTCGTAATTAAAGAGCTTCGTGCCCCACGCGGGGTGGTCGCCCCTTGCCCCCTCGTGGAAGAACTGATAGGGAGTTCCGTCAAACTCGCCGATTCCCTCGGCGGTGTTCTTTACAGCGTGTGAGTGTACCACATCAAGAAGCACGGCTATGCCCATAGAATGCGCCGTGTCAATAAGCGCCTTAAGCTCGTTCGGGGGTCCGTATCTTGAACACGCCGCGAAGAAATTCGAGACCTGATAGCCGAATGAGCCGTAGTAGGGATGCTCCATAATCGCCATTATCTGAATAGCGGTGTAGCCAAGCTTCTTTATTCTCGGAAGCACGTTTTCGCAGAACTCCGCGTATGTGCCTATCCCCTCCTTATCCTGCGCCATTCCGATATGGCACTCATAGATAAGGAGCTGCTTCGGGGGCGTGAAGCTTCTCTTGTGCCACTTGTATTTCGGCTCGTCGCATATCACTCCGCACCAAGCGTGGGTATCCTTGTCCTGAACGACACGGCGGATATAAAGCGGTATGCGCTCGAGAAGCTCACCGTTATGCCTTATGATAGTCTTTACCCGACAGCCATCGTAAAGCGCGTTCACGTCGGGAATAAATATCTCAAAAACTCCGTTTCCGAGAGGCGTGAGCTTCCACTCAAGCCACTTCCAGTCGACCATATCTCCCGTGAGATAGACCTCCTCTGCGGCGGGTGCCCACTCTCGGTAGTACCAGCCCTTTTTTGTCTTATGAAATCCGAAAAACTCGTGACCGTTCGCAAAGTCGGCAAGACTTCCGTCCTCGCCCACAAGCTCACGCCGCTTACGCTCGTAATTCTTCATTCTCTGCTCTATATCCTGCTCAAAGGGTAGCAGATAGGGGTCGTACTCAAAAATTTTATAGCTCATAATACACCCTCCTGAAATATCAATATCAAAATTAAAGCGTCATTTTCTGTTTTTAGTATAACACATCTTTTTCTTTTTTTCAATAATCTTATTCGTCTTTGGGGAAATTTAAAGAAAGTTTCACCCTCCATAACCGTATCGGCAGCGATATTCTCCACCGACACAAATGCGGCTACTATCCTTAGCCTTCCCCAGTGGGGAAGGCTTTCGCTGTGTCGGGATTATTGGAATATAAAAATCTCTATATAAGCAAAAACCGCCCACACTCCGAAACGGAGTGTGGGCAAATCAATTTGAATTTTATTCGTCTGCCTTCTTGGAAAGCATAATGTTTGTAAGTATACCAAGAATG
>JAFTHJ010000123.1 GCA_017457465.1 Clostridia bacterium
ATCAAGGGGGACTTTTAAAAAGTCCCCCTCTCATATTCTCCATGAATAAAAAATTAACAATGATTTGCATAATCATACACAATAAATTAAAAATATAATGATATGATAATATATATTTTTGTAAATTGGAGTAAAAAAGATGCTTGAACTGAAGAACATAGTAAAATGTTACTCATCGGGTGATACCGCGGTAACCGCGCTGAACGGTGTGAGCCTGAAGTTCCGAAAGAACGAATTTGTTTCTATTCTCGGAAAATCGGGATGCGGAAAAACCACGATGCTCAACATCATAGGCGGACTTGACAGATACACCTCGGGAGACCTCATAATAAACGGCAAATCCACAAAGGAATACAGAGACGGAGACTGGGACGTATACCGTAACCGCTCTATCGGATTTGTTTTCCAGAGCTATAACCTCATTCCTCACCAGACGGTACTTTCAAACGTCGAACTTGCGCTGACTCTCTCGGGAGTATCAAAGGCGGAACGCCGTCAGAGAGCCATAGCGGCGCTTGAGAGAGTAGGACTTGGCGACCAGCTCAAAAAGAAGCCCAGCCAGATGTCGGGCGGACAGATGCAGAGAGTTGCCATAGCCCGTGCGCTTGTCAACAACCCCGAGATACTTCTCGCGGACGAACCGACAGGAGCGCTTGACACGCACACCAGCGTTCAGATAATGGAGATACTCAAAGAGGTCGCGAGTGACAGACTGGTTATAATGGTAACCCATAACCCCGACCTTGCGAAAGAATATTCGACGAGAATCGTCGAGCTGTCCGACGGAGAGGTTATCGGAGACTCAAATCCTTACGACGGAGACGAGGCACCCGTAGCGGCAGTGGCACCCGCCGAGAAAAAGGCAAAGCCCGTAAAGGTAAAGAAGAAACCCCTTTCCTTCCCCACAGCGCTCTCGCTCTCACTCAATAATCTGCTCACCAAAAAGACGAGAACGATACTCACCTCCTTTGCGGGAAGCATAGGAATTATCGGTATCGCGCTTATCCTCTCGCTCTCTAACGGTATTCAGGCATATATCGACCAGGTTCAGGAGGACACTCTTTCGACCTATCCGCTGACTATCAGCGCCAAAACGCAGGATTACTCGCAGATGCTTACGGCAATGACCGAGGTCGCCGAGCTTGAGGAGGGTGAGATAGACCCGAACAAGATTTACGTTGACGACTCTCTCGGAACGATGATGTCGGCAATGTCGGCAACCGTCGAGAACGACCTTGTCTCGTTCAAAAAGCACCTCGACGAGAATTACGACCAAATAAAGGATTCGGTCAGCGATATTCAGTACACCTACGATTTTGACCTCCAGATATTCACCGAGGACGGAAGCGTTCAGGTAAGCCCCACCGAGATATTCGACAATATGGGCGATGCCTTTGCGGGTATCAGCGAGATGATGAAAACGATGGGCGGCTTCGGCGTTATGTCCGAGATGATAAACAATCAGGAGCTGCTTGACCAGCAATACGAGCTTGTCGGTGAGAACAGCCATTGGCCCGAGAACGCAAACGAGGTGGTTCTCGTTGTAGGCAAGAACAACCAGATAAGCAAGATGACACTTTATATGCTCGGCGTTCTCCCTCAAGACGAGCTTGAGGAGATTATGAGCGACCTTATGACCGATGGAACCTATGAGTCGTCGCATATGGACGAATACACCCTTGACGACTTTATCGGTATGAAGTTCAATCTTCTCAACACCTCGGATTTCTATGAGAAAAACGGAAAGACCTACACCGCGGACGGCAAGGAATACCCCATCTGGAATGACCTGCGCGACGATATCGGATTTGACAGAGCCTCATTTGTCACCGAAAACGGAACAGAGCTGGTCATCTCGGGTATCGTTCGTCCTCGTGAGGGAGCTACCGCGACCTCAATTACCGGAGCCGTTGGATTTACCAAGGCTCTGACCGACCTTATCCTCGAGAAAAACACCGAGAGCGAGGTCATTAACCAGCAGAAGGCAACCCCCGATTATAATGTTCTCACAGGACTGAAATTCGAGAGAACCTACTACACGCCCGAGACTATAGGCGAACTTGTTTCCAAGGTCGATGACGCGACTATGGAGCAGTTTTACGCGTATATGACCGAGCAGATGCTCTCAAACGAGAAGTTTTCAAGTCAGCTCGTAGTTACGAAGGATAATTTCCTTGGAATGTTTATGCTGATGCCCTCGCAGACACAGACCTCTATCATAAGCGGTATGCTCTCGGCGGCACAGGCGAATCCCGCCAACGCGGACGCGCTTGATGACCTGTTCACCAAGATAAGCGAGATGACCAAGGACAAGAACGGCACCGGAGGAATCAAGGTTACCGCCGATAACTTCATCAAGCTTCTCCCCGCGCTCGGCACAGAGCAGATAATGGTAGCCCTCTCGGGTATCCCCGAGACGACTGTTAATGTAGGCGGAGCACCCATTACCGTTCCTCCCACATCGGGACTTGTTTCCCTTGCGGGAGACACGGCTATGAATCAGATATACGCGAATATGACCGCGGGACTTCAGAATATGACGGTCAATGAAGAAATATTCGTAGCTATTCTTTCAACAATGAAGGCGGAAGATGAGGCGTTTATTCAGCTCGAGGAAACGCTCTACAAGTTGGCGCCCCAGACCGACGCCACCTACGATTCGGTTCTGACGCTCCTTGGTGACGCCGAGAAAGCCGCTCCCGCGTCGATAAACTTCTACGCCAAGGATTTCGAGTCCAAGGACAATATTGAAAACTTTATCAAAGAATACAACGATGGAGTTGACGACGAGACCAAGGAAATTAAGTATTCCGATATTATCGGAGTTATGATGTCCTCTGTTTCGACTATCATCAATGTCATTTCCTACGTGCTTATCGCGTTCGTTTCGATTTCTCTTGTGGTATCCTCTATTATGATAGGAATTATCACCTATATCTCGGTACTTGAGAGAACAAAGGAAATCGGAGTTCTCCGCTCTATCGGAGCCTCGAAGAAGGATATCTCCAGAGTATTCAATGCCGAAACACTTATCGTCGGACTCACGGCGGGACTTATCGGAATACTCTTCACCGTGCTTCTCTGTCTGCCTATCAACGCGATAATCCACGCGGTATCGGGCATAGATACGATAAACGCGGTATTGCCTTGGGTTGGCGGCGTCGCGCTCGTGCTTATCAGTATGCTGCTGACATTTATCGCGGGACTTATCCCCTCGGGACTCGCCGCGAAGAAGGACCCTGTTGAGGCGCTTCGTTCGGAATAATTCAAATTAATATTTAAAGATAAAGCTGACACGATTCTGTGTCAGCTTTATTGGGAGAGAAAATGGGAAAACTCAAGAATAAAATGTATCGCTTTATGTATGGCAGATACGGCTACGATACACTCGGCAAGGTATTGCTCTGGACATACGCGGCTCTGCTTTTAGTATATATGGTGCTTCAATTTATCATAGAAGAACCGCTTTTTTATGTACTTTATCCTATTGCAATTTTTGCTCTTGTGTGTTATACTTTCTACAGAGCTATGTCGAGAAATATTGCCAAAAGACGCGCGGAGAACGAAAAATTCTGCGGCTTCTTCAAATTGAGACGCAATAAATTCCGCGACAGAAAAACTCACGTTTACCGCAAATGCCCCGACTGCCGCGCGGTGCTTCGGTTGCCAAAATCCAAAGGAAAGCACACCGTTGTCTGCCCAAGATGCAAAAAGAGATTTGAGGTAAAAGGATAAAATAAAAAAGGACGGTTTTAAAAAAATGAACTTCAATTTGTTTGACACAGCAAAAAAGAACATCATCATTGTCGCGCACAGAGGAACCTGTGGAGGAAATATCCCCTGTAACACACTCGCATCCTATGAAATCGCGCTCAAGCAGGGCGCCGATATGATAGAGATAGACGTTGAGATGAGCGCAGACAAGAAGCTTTATATCTTCCACCCCGGCAAGGAGCGCGATCATCTGTTCCACTGCGAGAGAATACCTAAAATGACCTCGGATAAAATAGAGATGCTTCGCTTCGTGAACGCCGACAACACGAGAACCCAGTTCGGTGTAAATACGCTTGACGAGATATTCGAGACCTTCAAGGGAAGATGCTACATAAACGTGGATAAATTCTGGGGACACCCCGTTGAGATTGCCGAAACTATCCGCCGTCACAATATCGCCGACCAGATACTCGTAAAGTCGGGACTCTCCGATAAGGTTTTGAAAGCGCTTGAGGAGACCGCGCCCGAGCTTCAGTTTATGCCTATAGTAAGAGACACTCACGACGCTCACGAAAGACTTATGAACAGCAATGTAAACTATATCGGAGCAGAAGTTGTTTTCAACTCCGAGGATAAGGCTGTTGCAAGTGATGAATTCATAGATATGATGCACAAGGACGGTAAGCTCGTCTGGGCAAACTCGATAATATACGACTACCGTGAACAGCTATCCGCGGGACACTCTGACGACACCGCTCTGACCGAGAGCGAGGAAAAGGGCTGGGGTTGGCTTGCCGACAAGGGCTTTGATTTCATTCAGACCGACTGGCCGCTTATGCTCATAAACTTCCTTAAGGAAACAGGAAGATATTACAGATAAGCATTTTCAAGGGGAACCTTTTATAAAAGGTTCCCCTTGATTTTTCCAAATCTTTTTGCGATTTATTTGTTTGTTTAATAAGGACAAGTAAGGTTGAAAATTTCGCCCTGCCGTTGGGGTGAAGATATGCGCATGAATATAAAAAAGCCTTCCCTGCGGAAGGCTTTTTCGATTAACTTTAATTACCACGGCGTGGGAACACCATCAACATAATGCCAATAGTTGTATGTATCTTCTCTAGGCTCCTCCTCGCTGTAATAATAGACTTCAGCACTTAAACCTAAATCGGTTGCTGCAAAACTTAAGTACTCGCCAAACGTACAATATACCGCTGTAAGATTACTACAACCTTCAAATGCATTCAGACCGATACTCGTGACACTATCCGATATAATTACGCTTGTAAGTCCCGTACAACCTCTAAACGCATTAGCATCAATATTAGTAACACTATCCGGTATAGCTATAGTTGTAAGTTTTGTACACCTATAAAACGCAAAAGGACCTATACTCGTAACACTATCCGGTATAGTTACGCTTGTAAGTCCTATGCAATTTGAAAATACACGATCACCTATACTCGTAACACTATTCGGTATAGTTACGCTTGTAAGTCCTGTGCAATTCGAAAAAGCATAATTACCTATACTCGTAACACTATCCGGTATAGTTATGCTTGTAAGTCCTGTACACTGATAAAACACATAATCATCAATACTCGTAACACCGTTTGGAATAACTATATCGGTTAAACCTTTTTCTATTGCTTCCCAATACTTACCGTCTTGCACACATTTATACAAATCAGCCTTTTCGTCAAGCCCAAACGACTCACATATTTTTATGGCTTCCGTGCACTCTCCCTCCAGATATTTCGAGTGCGCCGATTCTTCCGCCCTTTCATATATAGCCAAAACAAGCTCGTCACAATCCTTATAGTCACCTAACTCCAAAAGTATCGAAAACGCTCCGACATCATCTCCGGTCTCAATTAACGCGACAGCATCGTTGTATTTTCCGTTCGGAATTATTACTTTTGTCAGAACTATCACAAAGATAACGGCAACACACGCAATGGGTATAAAAATAGCGGCAAGTCGCTTCAAGCGCTTCTTCGCCATCCGCGCCTCTTCCTCGGCGAGTGCTTTCTCTTTCTCTCTTTGAATCCTCTCGGCTTCCTCTCTCGCTTCGCGCTCCTGACGCTCGGCTTCCTCGTGAGCCTTTATTTCATCTATTCTTCTTTGGCAAAAAGCAATTTTTTCGTCCGAATCCTTATATCCCAAAATACTTTCGAACTGCTTCTGCGCCTGAACAAATTTATATATCGAGTCGCTATCCAACTGCTCGCTCGCCGAATCATAAATCTCCTGCTTACGAGCCTCCTCGGCACGAGCCTTTACCGTATCAAGATATCCGTTCAGCTCTGCCTTAAGACCGTCGCTTCCAAAGCGCATAGCCTTCTGATAGTTTCCGCTGTTCTCAAAAGACTTATTGCAATTCGCGAGATTCTCCCTTTTTCTCAAGGATAACTCTATAAGCAGCTTACAAAGATACGCCTCGGCGTTTTCGGGCTCAATGTCAAGCACCTTTTCGCAGTATTCGTCGGCGCTCTGCCAATTCAGGTCCTCCAAGAACAGATATGCTCTCTTGAGGAGCGGCGAGGCGTTTATGTTCGCGTTCGTTGTTACCGTTTCTCTGAAGACCGCCGTCTTTATCGGCTCACCCTTTTGAATGACCTTTTTGATTCCTCTCACAATGTCGTTGATAAAGCCTATCTTGCTCATATCCTGCGCCTGAAGATGCGCAAACTCGTCGGGAAGCTCATAGGCATCCATATCACGGTAGCAGGGGATAAGGAGCTTGGAGCGGTCTTTTTTGATAATCTTCAGATATCTCGACCACTCGTTCTTCACCCAGACGGCGTTGAAATATTCGGGCTTCGTGCCGATAGTCAGCATAACCTTTGCCGAATTGAGCGCGGCAAATATAATAGGCTCATAGGCAGAGCCGAGCTTTCCCTCAAGCGTTATCGCGGCATAAAAGACCTTGAATCCCTCGGCGGTCAGCTGATAATAAATATCATTCGCTATCACGCTGTCCTGCGTTCTCTTGCCGTTTGAATCTGTCTCCTTATAGCAAATGAAGACATCATAGCTCTCTTCCTTTTGCGCGAGAGCGAGAATCTCTCTCTGTATTCTGTCGATTTCCTTTGCCTGTTCCTCATAGAGCGCTCTCTGGCTCATATCGGCGTTTTCAATTGCGGATTTATAGTCATCGTCCGCAATAATAGATTCGTATGACGCTCTGTGACAGGTGGGTATCTTTCTGAATGTCACGGGGTCATCTACGTATTCTATTCCGTATTTGCAAAGAATCAGCCCCCAATACGCCTCCGACTGGGTTGTATCCGCCTGAATAATCTTTTCATAAAGCTTTTCCGCCTTGTCGAATTCGCTCTTTATACGAAGCGTATTCGCTCGGTTAAACAAATTCTGCAGATTCTCGTCTATTGCGCTCGGCACGGTCTGCTTTGTTCCGCAATACTCACATTCCGCGACAGTAGTCCCCTCGGATATCTCAAGGTCTCCGCCGCACATTTTACATTTAAAAAATGACATAGCTACCCTCTGAAAAGTTGTTTTTGTTGCGTAAATTTCCCCGCGAAGCGGAGCATACGCCATACTCTGATATTAACTTCCATTATATCACACCTGTTTTTCGCCGTCAAGACCAAAAAACGACAGTATATAAAAACACTGTGCCCGACCTCCTGTGGGAGGTCGGGCACACATACACTCTTTGGGTATTATTCAACGAAAATTCCGTATGTCAGCAGCTTATAGCTGTTATTCATAGAGCGGAGCGTAACCTCCGAAATCTCGGTATCCGCCTTGAGGGGCAGCGCAAGACGTTTGATGACAAACTGCTCAAAGTTCACGTCATATCCAAATCTCGCGTAAGTTGAGGTGGTCTCGGCAACGGGATTGATTCTTGAGGGTCCCTTGAGTCCGAAGACCGTCGTTATATGCACTCCGTTGAGAAGCAGTGTGCTGTCCCGACTTCCGTCAGCATATGTGATTACCACCTCCGCAACAGGTCTGCCGTACTCCCCTCCGAGGGGATATCCCTTATAAATAGAAACGTTTCCGAGGATATGGAGTATTTTACCCTTACCGCCATAGGGGAAACGGAACTCGTCTCCGTTGCACAAAAGCTTCGGCACCTCATAAAGCGGGGAGTCATATCCCGTAAGGACGGGCCCGTGAGCCAACGCCTTCTTTCGGGTGATAGGGGACCTGACGAGGTCTATCTTACATACTCTTTCAAGCGTTTCCGCCGAAGACTGACCGTCCTCGGTATCAAGCCGATTCATCTTGTCAAGAGAAATATCTCTCTCCTCTATATCCACCCAGAGTGGATACTCGTTATTCTTCGGAGCGTGGTAATTGAGGTGCTTACGGAATGTCTCGTAAATCATAGTAGGCTTTCTGTATTTATCTACCAAGCCCTCACGGAGAATTCCGTCAACGCAGCCGTAGATTCCTCTGTTATACTCGTGAAGCTCCGCCCAATACCAATAGCTGCAGCCCGCGAGAGCACCCTCATCGGAATTCGCCTCATAAAGGCGGTACATCTCGTCCATAAAATGAGCGAAGAGAGCGGGATTATCGTATACCCAACATCCGCCCCATTCGGTGAAGATAAGCGGCTTGTCGGTAAGCGTCTTTGCTGTGTTCATTGAACGGTCAAAGGTGCGCGAGTAGGGATGCTGTGTGTAGAAATCAAAGTTACATATATTGAAATATTTCTTTGTATCCTCGTCGCTCATACAGTTAGCTCCCGACACCATACGGTACGGGTCGTATTTGCGGCAGGTGTTCGCGCTGTCTATAAGATACTGCTCGGTGAAGCGGCACTCGTTGAAGCAGAGCCAGAACGCGATACTTGCGTGATTTCGGTCGCGAAGTATCGTGCGCTTGAGCGCCTCAAGGCTTCCGCTGCTGACCTCGGGGTTAGATGTGTCCGACCACCAGAGTCCGGGCTCCTCGGATACCATAATTCCGAGTCTGTCGGCGATGTCAAGCGTGAGCTTATTATGAGGATAATGAACCAGACGGATGTAGTTACAACCTGTTTCCTTGATAGTCCTCAAGTCGTATTCTATCTGCTCCGGTGTGGGGCAATGTCCGCTATCGCCGAACATTTCGTGCTTACAAACACCCTTGATAAAGGTAGGCTCTCCGTTAAAGAGAATACGGTGCGCGTCGTGGGAAATCTCTCTGAAGCCCACGTTACACTCGTAGGTATCGCACTCGCGCTCACCCTCGAGAAGTCTGACCTTGAGCTGATAGAGGCAGGGCTCGTCGAGCGTCCAGAGATTTACGTCGGAGAGAGAAATTTCTTTTGTCTCTCCCTGCGCCTGAATATAGCTAACTATGTTTTTGCCACCATAGGAGAGAGATATCTCATAAACACACTCTCGGGAGCAATTTGCCTTTGTTTCAACCACAAAATCAGCGTCACGGTAGCCGTTTTTGAGAGTCGAGTGGAAGAAAACATCCTCTATGTAATTTTTATCGGAATAAATCAGAGATACGTCCCGAATGATTCCGCCGTAGTTCTCCCAACCGTCAACAGGTCCGAATGCGGGGGTAATATCCTCAAGCTCAACGAGCAGAAAATTATCCTTTTCCTTAACTATCTCGGTAACGTCAAATGAATATTCACAATAGGCTATCATAGAGGGCAGGAGTGTACCGTTAAGCGTCGCTCTCGCTCCGTAGGTGATACCGTCAAATTTCAAAAAGATTCGGTCCGCCCGCTCCTCAAGGTCAAAGGTGCGGCTGCATTCCGAGTGTCCGACAGGAGCCGCGGAAAAAGGCACGTTTATTTTGGAGAGAGCTCCTTTTCCTATTCGGTAATCCCAGATACCGTTAAGCGTTGTTACTTTCATAAATGTTATTCCTTTCTTTTAAAAAGCTTTTTTATATGTTAACACAACCGCACAGTAAAAGTCAAACCCTTCACTAAACATAGCGGTTTTTTGAACCAAAAATATCATTTGAGCGCTTCTCTCGCCGTCTCAAGTGCCCTGTCTGTATCCTCGCACAAAAGCATCACGATGTACTTTTTATATGTCGTTATCTCGGCGCTCGGATACTCCCCCTCACTGCCCTTGAGAAGCACGGCTATTTCGTCGGCTCTCGCAAGACACATAGCCGAGACGGTATCGGTGTCCGAGCGCGAATAGCAGCTGAAAACCGCTATCTCACACGGCTCCGCAAAGGAAGAAATATATATGGCGTAATCCTCTATGAGCGGAAAGGTGTTCTCGACCGACTCTGCCCCGTAAAGGCTTTGAGCGGTATCCGAGGAAAGATAATGCTCCCCACCCTCCTCGGTGTGCGCGAGATATGTCTGTCCCGCGGGGAGCGAGAGCGAGGCACATATTTCATAGAGAATATCCTCGGCTCCCCTGTTATGCCGTGAACAGGCGTTAAGCAGACAGACCGAGAATATCAAAGCGAGGCAGAATAAGCCCCTTACAACCGAATTTTTCATAACAAATCCTCCGCAAAAAGATGTTATATCTTATGCGGAGGAAGCGAAAAAAATCAGTCATCATTCATTATTTTATCTATTTCGCTCTGCGAGAACGACCTGTCGGGACGGGCGTTTTTGACCTCATCCCACTCCATTTTTATCTCCTCGCTCATATCCGAGAGGCTGACCTCCTCGGCAGTGTCGGCGGACTTATCGTATATCACGAGAAGTTCGTTTTCCTCACCGTCAACACTTTCCCACCTTATGTAATAATAGGTCTCGCTGTCGGATATTTCGTATTTATCAAGGACGCGTACGGTCACATCGTCGCGCTCCTTCACAAAGGAGCGCATTACCGATACCTCGTCCTCAAACTCGGATGACGAACAGGCGGCAAGGCATAGCGAGAACGCAAGAAGTATGACAAGAGAAATAAGTATTTTCGGTTTCATAAAGCCTCCGTAAATTCGATTTTTATTTCGGTAGTTCTTCAGCTTAATTATACCGCGAACACGGCGTGATATCAAGTCCTTTTTAGAATTTTGAAAAAGGCGGGGCGGGATAAAGAAAAGGTCTTGCAAAAACGGGGAAAATGTGGTATACTATCTGTAACTGTGTATATCAATTATTATCAATTATAAAGAATGCAGATTTCTGCGGGAGGTTTTTGTGATAGTCGCACTTGAAGATGCAAAATATAAACTGTTGGCAATGCGCGAGAAGATAGAGGATCTTGGCTCGGCGCTGCGTATCGAGGAGCTTCGCTCGGTAGCGGATGAGCTTGACAAGCAGACTCTTGATCCCGATTTCTGGGGAAATCAGGAAAATTCCTCGAAAATTCTTCAGAAAATAAAGCAGACAAAGGATACAATAGAGGATTATGAAAAGCTTTGCGCCCGTCTTGAGGACGCGATAACTCTTGCCGAGATGGCTATAGAGGAAAATGACGAAAGCTATGTCGAGGAGGTTCAGAGTGAGCTTTCCGAGATAGTACGGCTTGAGGAATCCAAGAGAATAGAGATACTGCTCTCGGGCGAGTACGACAAGAATAACGCCATCGTTTCTTTCCATCCGGGTGCGGGTGGAACCGAGGCGCAGGACTGGGCGCAGATGCTCTACAGAATGATAACCCGTTGGGCAGAGCGTCACAACTATAAATACAAGCTTATCGACTGGCTTGACGGAGATGCGGCGGGTATCAAGAGCGCGACTATAATGATCGAGGGAATCAACGCGTACGGCTATCTCAAGAGCGAGAACGGAGTTCACCGTCTGGTAAGAGTCTCCCCCTTTGACGCGGCGGGAAGAAGACAGACCTCGTTCGCTTCTATAGAGGTAATGCCCGAGTTTGAGAACATAGATAAGGTTGAGATTCGTGACGAGGATATCGAGGTCACCGCTCACCGTTCGAGCGGAGCGGGAGGTCAGCACATCAACAAGACCGACTCTGCGATAAGAATTCTGCACAAGCCTACAGGCATCGTGGTTGGATGTCAGACAGAGCGCTCACAGCTCCAGAACAAGGAAACGGCTATGAAGATGCTCAAGGCGAAGCTTATGGAAATTAAAATTCGTGAGCGTCTCGACACTATCGAGGACATTCAGGGCAATAAAACAAATATTGAGTGGGGCGCCCAGATTCGCTCCTACGTATTTATGCCATATACTCTCGCTAAAGATACGAGAACAGGCTATGAGGACGGAAATATAAGCGCGGTTATGGACGGCGAAATTGACGGCTTTATCAACGCTTATCTAAAAATGAACGCAAATTAAAGGGTAAAATAATACAATATAATGCTAGGGGGGACTTTGGAAAAAGTCCCCCTAACGCTCACTTCAAAAACTAAAAAAGGGGATTGGCTTCTAATTTATTGTATAATCTAATTTTCGAGGTTTTTATATATTGATATAATTAATCTCCGTAGGGGAGCGCCTTGTGCTCCCGAAAACGAAAAGATAAAAACAACAAAACGGGAGGCTCAACTCCACTATACGCTCGGTTTTGTCTTAATTGTATCCATTCTATAACTCTCTCTTTAAATATTTGTTAATATTAAACATTGTTTTTTGTCGTAATATGTGATAAAATATTAGCAACAAATAACCGTTGAAGCCCTTGGAACCGTGAGGAACCGATGGCGGAGGGGCTCTGGAGAATCCCGCGCGACGCGTGGGTGCCGAAGGTGCAAGGCGATTTTCGCTGAATCTCTCAGGCAAAAGGACAGAGCAGATGTAATATTTTTGATATTTATATCTGTATGTTTTCTCTTTAGAGCCACTGAAATATTCAGTGGTTTTTATTATTTTTAAGGAGGCTTTTATGGAAGCTGTATCTAATTTTCTTTTGCCGATAGTACAAAACATAAATAAGTACATGTCGGACTACATTCTTATTTTTCTTCTCGTGGGAACGGGACTTTTCTACACTATAAGAACGAGATTCGTTCAGCTTCGCTGCTTCGGCGAGGGTATGAAAAAGGTATTTGGAAACCTTTCTCTCAAGGGCGGAAAGAATAAGAGCGGACTTTCCTCGTTCCAGGCACTTGCCACCGCAATCGCGGCACAGGTCGGTACCGGTAATATCGTGGGCGCCTGCGGCGCAATACTTATAGGCGGACCCGGCGCTATCTTCTGGATGTGGGTTATCGCGTTCTTCGGTATGGCAACGATATATGCCGAAGCGGTTCTCGCACAGGAGACCAAGGTTGTTTCGGCAGACGGCTCGGTTCTCGGAGGACCTGTTTATTACATAAAGAAAGCCTTTTCGGGCAAGTTCGGTAAGTTCCTCGCGGGATTCTTTGCCGTAGCAATAACCCTCGCTCTCGGTTTTATGGGCGCTATGGTTCAGTCCAACTCGATTGCAGGTGCTATAAATACTGCTTCAAACGAAATTATTCCCACGTGGGTAATTGGTCTCGTACTTGCAATTATTTGCTCCTTCATCTTCATAGGCGGCATCAAGAGAATCGCCTCTGTTGCAGAGAAGATAGTACCTATAATGGCAGTTATCTATCTCCTTATAGGTATTGTTATACTCGCTATAAACTTCAAGGCTATTCCCGCTACCTTTGGAATGATATTCAAGTACGCCTTCACTCCTCAAGCTATCCTCGGCGGTACCTTTGGCGCTGCTATCAAGGCGGCTATCAGCCAGGGTGTTAAGAGAGGACTTTTCTCGAACGAGGCAGGTATGGGTTCAACCCCTCACGCTCACGCACAGGCTAATGTTGAAAAGCCCCACGACCAGGGTGTCGTTGCTATGATAGGTGTGTTTATAGACACATTCGTTGTTCTTACGATTACAGCTCTCGTAGTTATCTCGACCTTTTATGCAGGTGGCGCGTCTATGGACGGACTCACCAAGGCAAACCTTATGCAGGCTGCCGTCGGAACATCTCTGGGCAACGCAACAGTCGGAAACATCCTCATTGCGGTATGTCTGACCTTCTTCGCGTTCACCACGATAATCAGCTGGAACTTCTTCGGTAAGCAGAACGTAGAATATCTCTTCGGCAAGAAGTCAACCGTCGTTTACTCGGTTCTTGCTATCGTATTTATCTTCCTCGGTTCTGTACTTCAGAACGACCTCGTCTGGGAGCTGACCGATATGTTCAATAATCTTATGGTCATACCCAACGTCATAGCGCTCGTCGCTCTCTCGGGAATAGTTGTCGCCGCAACGAAGGCAGCAAAGAAAAACAAAAAAGACAAATAAAAATTAATCCAATAAACAAAAATGCAGAATTCGAAATCGAATTCTGCATTTTTATTATGCTTTATTTAGTCCTCAAAATCCATCTTCATCTGCGAGGGCTGCTTTTTCTTGTGTGTGTCAAGCAGCTTCTGGATTCTCTTTACGGGGTTGAGAAGTCCGCTTATAGTCTCGTCGTGGTTGAGCGTGTCTATAATGTAAGCAACGTACTTACACATATTTACCTCAACATACCAGTCTCTCTCAATGAGTCCGGGACGGCGGTAAACAAGATTCGAGGTGAATATCTTATCGAAGATTCCCTCGCTGTAAGCCTTGTCAAACTTATCGAATCCGTCTGTAAACAGACCGAATGTAGCAAAAGCGAAGATTCTCTTTGCTCCCTTTTCCTTAAGCTGAATAGCAACGTCAATAAGCGATTCGCCCGAGGATATCATATCGTCAACGATAATAGCGTCCTTGCCCGAGAGGTCGCGTCCGAGATACTCGTGCGCCTCAATGGGGTTGCGTCCGTTAACAACAACCGAATAGTTGCGGCGCTTATAGAACATACCGATATCTATTCCAAGCACCGAGGAGTAATACATACAACGAGCCATAGCGCCCTCGTCAGGGGATATAATCATTATATCCTCTTTGTCAAGAGATATGTCGGGAACGTTTCTGACAAGAGCCTTTATCATCTGGTAAGTAGGTCTTACATCGTCAAAGCCCGAAAGCGGAATCGCGTTCTGAACTCTCGCGTCGTGCGCGTCGAATGTGATGATGTTGGTAACTCCGATATTGACAAGCTCCTGAAGCATAATAGCGCAGTCAAGCGACTCTCTGCCCGATCTCTTGTGCTGTCTTCCCTCGTAGAGCATAGGCATAATAACCGAAACTCTTCTCGCCTTACCCGCGTTTGCCGCGATTATACGCTTGAGGTCAGCGTAATGGTCATCGGGGCTCATCGGAACCTCCTGACCGTACATCTTGTAGGTTAC
>JAFTHJ010000124.1 GCA_017457465.1 Clostridia bacterium
ACCTGCGCCGAGCAGCTTGGCGTAGCCCCTGTGGACTGTATCGGTCTTGAGGACTCTCAAGCGGGTATCGAGGCAATTATTTCGGCGGGAATGTATGCCGTTGGTATCAACGTAACTATTACGGGCAGTGCCCCCGACCTCATTCTATCGTCCACCTCGGAGCTTTCTCTTGAGCTTCTTATGAACAGCTACGTTCCCAAAAAATAATCTTCACACAGGAGAATGGATATGTCTATAATCGAAAAGCGGACTGACTACATATTTGAGGAAAAAGAATGCACCTCCAAGCTCCAACAGAAGTATGAGACTCTTATGTGTCTCGGAAACGGATATATCGGAATGAGGGGCTCGTTCTGCGAGGAATACCCCGACCAGAACAGACTCACGCTTATCGCGGGACTTTACGACCATCAGCCGAATGAGGTCGAGGAGCTTTTTCCTCTTCCCGACACAACGAAGCTCTCTGTTGCGGTAAACGGAAAAAATGTCGGACCTCTTAACAGCGGAGTCTACAACTATTCGAGAAATCTCAATATCAAAAACGGTCTTATGACCTACTCTTTTGACTGCAAATACGATGACGAGGGCGTAGATGTCTCTGTAACACAGCGTCGCTTTGTTTCGATGGAACAGCTCCATCTTGCGGCGTTTGAGACCACGCTTATCTCAAGAACCGATGCCGAGCTTACCGTCTCCGCTTCTATTGATGCCAAGCAGACAGTTGGCGGAACTCAACACATTTTCGAGGAAGAACGAATCGTACTAGATGACGACGTTATGTGGTACGGCGGAAGAGCCTCCGTAAACGAAACAAAATTCAGAGTAAGCAACAGAATGAAAGTTTTCCTTAACGGAAAAGAGCTTGAGAAGATACAGAAATACTCCACTGCGAGAAGAATTGTAGGCTCGAAGGCAGCTTTTGACATCAAGGCGGGTGACGAGGTAAAAATCATTCGTTATGCCCTCTATTACACGCAGAATGACGTCGAATGGGGTAGCAAAAGCGCCGAGCTTATGAAGGAAGCTATGCAGAGAGAGATGAGATATCTCTGTTCTAAATCCTTTGACGAGCTTCTTTGCGAGTCTGAAAAAGCTTGGGCAAAGAGATGGGACGGCTGCGACATAATTATTGACGGAGACAAGGACACCGACACGCTTAAAACGAGACTCGGTATGTACCACTCTATTATTATGTGTCCCGCACACGACGACCGTGTGAGTATCGCGGCTAAAGGACTGACAGGTCCAGGATATGCGGGTCACGTTTTCTGGGATTGCGAAATTTTCAACCTTCCCTTCTTTATTTATACCGACCCCGACGCCGCGAGAAAGCTCTGCATTTACCGTTATCACACGCTCAACGGCGCACGACGCAAAGCAAACGAATACGGCTTCAAGGGCGCTATGTATCCTTGGGAATCATCAAGTTTCAAGGGAGATGAGCAGTGCCCCGAGAGAGGCGGATACAATCACGACAACACAATAAAAGAGGTCAAGTGCGGCAAGATAGAGCAGCATGTCGTATGTGATGTGGCTTACGGAATATACAACTATGCGAAAACCACAGGAGACAACGAGTTTTTGGAGAGGTATGCACTTGAGATACTCTTTGAAACCGCGAATTTCTGGCAGTCAAGACTTGAATACAACGCCGAGGCAGACCGTTATGAAATAAACAATGTCATCGGCCCCGACGAATACAAGGTTGGAGTAAACAACAACGCCTTCACCAACTATATGGCGGCTTGGAATATGAGAGCTGCTCTTGAGGAAGCTTTGAGAATCAAGTCAGAGAACAACGAACTGTTTTCGAAATTCGACAGAGAAATAGGACTTTCGGAGATAGTCCAAAATATCACGGCAAAGCTTCCGAAGCTTTATCTTCCCACACCTGACGCGGACGGACTGGTGCCGCAGGATGACACCTATCTCTTGCTTGACCGTATAGACATTCCAAAATACAAGTACAGCGGCATAAACCGACTTATCTACCGCGACTATTCACTTCCGCAGATAAGCAAAATAATGGTATCAAAGCAGGCTGATGTTATCCAGCTTATAACACTTATGCCAGACCTCTTCTCGGAGGATATAATCAAAAAGAACTTCGTTTTCTATGAGGACAAGTGTCTGCACGATTCCTCGCTCTCGCTCTCGGCTTACGCTATGGTAGCGGCAAGACTTATCGACGCTGATATGGCTCTGAACTTCTTCCGCGGAGCGCTTGACACCGACTTCGGAGAAGAGTCCAACAATTCCAACGCGGGAATACACGCGGCAAACTGCGGCGGAATCTGGCAGTGTATTGCGTTCGGATTTGCGGGAATCAGTGCTGACGGAGATACGCTCAAGCTTAATCCCTCCCTGCCCTCCGCTTGGAATAAGTTCTCAATGAAGCTTTTCTGGCGCGGAGCGGATTTGAAGCTCACTATCGACTGCGATACCGTAACAATTGATGTTGCGAACGGTAAGGAAGTAAAGCTTTCTATCGGCGGAAATCAAATAACCCTCAAGGATAGCGCGACAATTAAATATACAGCTTAAAACATAAAGCCCCGAAAACCTAAACGGTTTCGGGGCTTTGTATTTTTTAAAGTATACTCTGCAGGAACTGACGGAGTCTTGGATTTTCGGGGCTTGTGAAGAATTTTTCGGGTTCTGCCTCCTCGGCTATCACTCCGTCACACATAAAGAGAACCCTGTCCGCAACCTCACGGGCAAATCCCATTTCGTGTGTAACGACGACCATCGTCATTCCCTCCTGCGCCAATTCCTTCATAAGTTCAAGCACCTCTCCGACCATTTCGGGATCGAGTGCCGAGGTAGGCTCGTCAAAGAGCATTACCTCGGGATTCATCGCAAGTGCACGGGCAATCGCGACTCTCTGCTTCTGTCCGCCAGAGAGAGTTGAGGGATAAACATCAGCCTTATCCTCAAGTCCGATACGTCGGAGCAAGGAAATTGCGTTTTCTCTGCACTCCGCCTCGAACTCCTTCTTACTTTTTCCCTCTTGCTTCGCCTTCTTGCCGTATATCGTCATAGGCGCGAGCATTATGTTCTCAATAACCGATTTGTTATTGAAGAGATTAAACTGCTGGAAAACCATTCCCATATGCTGACGGTGGAGATTGATATTGACCTTGGGGTCGAGCAGGTTGGTTCCCTGAAAAATTATCTCGCCGCCCGTTGCCGACTCAAGACAATTAAGACATCTTAAAAATGTACTTTTTCCCGAGCCTGACGGTCCGATAACAACAACTCTCTCTCCCTTTTTTATGTCTATTGAGACACCGTCAAGCACGTTAAGCTCTCCAAATGCTTTCTTCAGATTTCTGACCTGTATAAGAGGCGCGCCGTTATTTGTGTTTTCCATTTTTCACACCTCCTCTGTCTCTGTCTGTTTTTGAAAAGCGTTTTTCAAGTATATGAAGTATCTTTGTGAGAACCATAACCACCGCAAGGTAAAGTATCGCGGCGATAAGCAGCGGAAACAGATAGTCAAAGGTTCTCGACTGAATAAGTCCCGGAATCTTTCCAAGGTCCATAATTCCAACGTATCCGACTATCGCAGTCTCCTTAACGAGGGTTATGAACTCATTAAAGAGAGGGGGCAGACAGTTTCTTACCGCTTGAGGAATTATAATGTGCCACATAGTCTGCGCGGTCGACATACCAAGGGAGCGTCCCGCTTCCATCTGTCCGTCGTCAACGCTCTCAAAACCCGCTCTCGCTATCTCCGCAACGTAAGCACCCGAGTTGATACCAAATGTGATAGCACCTATCATTATACCGTTATCCCAACCCGAGAAAACGATAAAATACAATATCATAAGCTGCAAAACAACAGGAGTTCCGCGGATTATCGTTATGTATACGTCGGCAATCTTCGAGAGTATCTTCAGCTTTCCCGTCTTCCTGTTGATGTACTTGGTCATAGCGAAGATAACGCCGATAGTCGTACCTATAACCGTAGCTATCAGGGCGATAAGCAGGGTGTTTCCGAGTCCCTCAAGATACATCTGCCATCTGTTCTGCTCTATAAAGGCTCTCGCGAACCTTTTCCACAAATTCTCAAAAAACAATTTTTTACGTTCTCCTTTTAGCAGAATAAGTGAGAGAGCATACACTCTCTCACTTGGATTCTTTAATTAAGCTTTAGTCTGCAACCGCAAGCATTGTGAGTGCGGGAAGCTTATCCATAAGGATAGCGTCTACTCTTCCCGACTTGAGGTCCTCAAGTGCGAGAGCATACTGCTTGTAGCGAACTACCTCTGCGCCCTCAACCTTGATAACTACCTCTTCCTCCTCACCGTCGTCATTCTCAACGGTGTACTTGTAGCCTTCAGCCTTTGTTGCGTCGGAGATTATAAGGTCTCCGCTCGTTCCTTCCTGAACAGCTACCTTAAGACCTGCAAGGTCCTTAACGCTTGATATCGCCTCGTCCTTATCGGAAACTACAACGAGAGTCGAGCTATAGTAGATATTAGAGAAATCAACTGTTTCTTTTCTCTCGTCGGTAATCGTCATTCCTGCCGCACCAACCGCGTCTCCCGAATCATTTTCAACACAAGTAGGAATGGTATCGAAGGCAACGTCCTTTATCTCTATCTTCTTGCCCATATCAATCGCAACCTGACTCATAATAGCTATGTCGACGCCGATAACCTTGTTGTTGGAGATGAACTCAAAGGGAGCAAATCCGGACTCTGTGTAAACAACGATAGTCTCTGTTGCCGAACCGAAGTCCCAGCTGGTCTTGAGGTCGCCCGCGTCAGGCTCTGTTGCGCCTTCGGCACCTGCCTCAAAATCGGAGAGGGCGGTATAGTAGTCAACGTACTTTGTCATAGTTCCGTTCTCAACCCACTCGTCAACAACCTTGTTTACTGCCGCGAGAAGCTCACTGTTGCCCTTCTGAACGGCAATACCGAAGTCCTCCTGAATGAGGTCTGTGGCATCTTTTGCAACGAAATCGCTGTTCTTTTTCGCGCAGGATACAACCGCAAACGCGACCATAAGAACAACAAGCATCAAAGAAATAATCTTTTTCATAATATTCCTCCAAAGAAGTTATTTTAGTATGCAAACATTATATAGCATAAATATTCATTTGTCAAGAGCTTTTCGATTATTTGTGACTCAACCGTTGGATTTATGCAATATTTTATTCAAATATTCACCCGTATATGAATTTTTATTTTTGGCGACCTCCTCGGGGGTTCCGCAGGCAACTACCGTACCGCCCCTGTCTCCTCCCTCGGGACCGAGGTCTATGATATAGTCGGCGGTCTTTATAACGTCGAGATTATGCTCGATAACAAGAACGCTGTTACCCGCATCGCACAGGCGCTGGAGTATGCCGATAAGCTTTTCAACATCGGCTGTGTGAAGTCCTGTCGTAGGCTCATCGAGAATATAAAGCGTTCTTCCAGTTCCGCGTTTGGCAAGTTCGGTAGCGAGTTTGACTCTCTGCGCTTCTCCGCCCGATAGTGTGGTCGAGGACTGACCTACCTTTATATATCCGAGTCCGACATCAAAGAGTGTCTGCAGCTTCTGCTTTATTTTCGGTATTCCGTCAAAGAATACGAGTGCCTCCTCGACGGTCATTTCAAGCACATCGGAAATATTCTTGCCCTTGTATTTGACATCAAGAGTATCTCTGTTATATCTCTTTCCGCGGCACACGTCACAGGTGACGTATACGTCGCTCAAGAAGTGCATCTCTATCTTCTTGACACCGTCTCCCTCACACGCCTCGCAGCGTCCGCCTTTGACGTTAAAGGAAAATCTGCCCGACTTATATCCTCTCGCGTTTGCGTCTGCCGTCTTGGCAAAGAGGTCTCGGATATCCGAGAAGACTCCCGTATAGGTTGCGGGATTTGAGCGTGGCGTACGCCCTATGGGACTCTGGTCTATATCAATAACCTTATCGAGATTTTCTATGCCCTCGATAGAGCCGTAGCTGCCGG
>JAFTHJ010000125.1 GCA_017457465.1 Clostridia bacterium
GCATAGATATGAATTATTACTGTGACGGAGAGCCGCAGTATGAGGCGGACGTTATAAACCGTATATATCAGGACGATGTTTGCGCGACATATGCGTGGCACACGGCGGAGCGACTTGATTTGCATCCGATATTTATGGGATATGGCGCGGTTGGTATCACCAAGGCTGGAATGTCAAACGTACCCGCGGCGCAGAAATCCTATCCGTTCAACTTTGACGGCTCACCCATAACCCATAAGTCGGCGGATGTTATCTTGATAAATCACGGCGCCAATGACAGACGCAGACCGGCGGACGAATATGTGGTGAAATACGGCGAGTTGCTTGACGTGGTGAGAGCGATGAACCCGAATTCGATAATAGTTTCGCTCTCCCCTTTCTGCGGGGCATTCCACGAGGAGCTGGGCGAGTATATCAAGAAATATAACGCGGAGCACGGCTCTGACGTTAAATACATCAGCAGCTACGGCTGGATATCTCCCGAGCCGCTTCACCCACTTCGTGACGGACATATCACGGTTTCCGACCACCTCGTACCTCTGCTTCGCGACATTATTGAAAACGCGTAAAATAATATTAAACGGGCAACGCCTTGAGCGTTGCCCGTATTTCTGTTTAAACCGATTTCGACTCTTTTCTCCCTCTTTTTACTTTGTTTTTGACTTTTTTGTATACTATTACCATAAAATGGAAATAAAAATCGTGTAATATCTCTGTATGGAAAAATATGGAAAATACTTGAATTTATTTCCAATTTATGGTAAAATATCGGTGTTGAAAAAAATACAATTCGGAGGAATAAAATGGAAACTACAACAAAAATACTGATAGCCGACGAAAACGCGGCTCAAAGACAGTCGCTTTACAACGAGCTTATTAGAGTAGGCTACAGAAATATCGAGGAAGCATCTAACGGCGAGGAGGCGCTCATAAAGATAGGGCGCACACATCCCGATATCGCGATAATCGACGTTTGGCTTTCAAAGCTTGACGGAATAGGCGTTATCAGGAACTGCAAATCGCTGAACTTCGCACCCGATAAGAAACCTGCGTTTATCGTAGTGTCAATGGTATCGAATCAAAATGTTTTTATTGAGGCGGCACACGCGGGGGCAGACCTTTGTTTGCTGAAGCCGTATAATATAGAAAGCCTTTGCGACCATATAGATTCGCTTACACGCGCCCGTAATCAAGCGGGTGGTGCCATTGCCGAGCCGTCGGAGGAAAGCAGCAGAACGCCCGACATTGAAACACAGGTCACGAAGATAATCCACCAGATAGGCGTTCCCGCGCATATCAAAGGATATCAGTATCTTCGTACTGCGATATTACTTACCGTCAACGACAGCGAGATAATCAACAGTGTTACCAAGATACTTTATCCTTCGGTAGCAAAGAAATATCAGACCACCACAAGCCGCGTAGAGAGGGCAATACGCCACGCAATTGAGGTCGCGTGGGATAGGGGAGATGTGGATACCCTGAATTCCTATTTTGGCTACACGATACAGAACAACCGCGGAAAGCCCACAAATTCGGAGTTTATCGCAATGATTGCGGATAATTTGAGACTGAAATATAAGCTTTATTGATTTAAAGGGTTCTATGATAGCTATTTAGCTTTCATAGAACCTTTTATTTGCAACTTAAGGTTGCAAATAAAACTATTTGCGATTGGTTGAAAAAGAGAGAGAAGTGTGCTAAAATAAAAGCATAAATAAGCTCGGAGGTGCTGTTATGGCTATAGGAAAGGCAATAAACAGATTGAGATTAGGCGCGAAGATGACACAGGAGCAGTTTGCAACCGCCGTTGGAGTTTCGCATCAGGCAGTGCAGAAATGGGAGTCGGGGGAAAGTTTGCCCACACTTGATAAGCTGATGAAAATATCGGGACTTTTCGGAGTAACCGTCGATGCGCTTCTCTTTGAGAGCGATATGAGAATAGTCGAGGAAATGGAAAATAACAAAAAGCTCTACCCGAATTATGAAAATATGTATCACAGAGAGCTTTATTCCTGTACACTTGCCGACGAGTATCGTCAATGCGTGGAAGAAGGTAAGGATGTTTCGGCATATCGCGATATATTCGAGGCGGTTCAGAAGATGCCGCGAGGAGCCAACCGAGAGAAAATGGCAGATATCGTGTTTGATATAGTCCTTAACGCCAAGCAAGTCGAGGGCTATCCTTACCGTGAGCCCTCTGATCTCGAGGGTATCAAGGCGTTGAGGGATGGGTATTCCTCTTGCCGACGCGAGGTGAGTGAGGCGGAGCTTAAAAAGAAGATACACGGCGCGTGGATGGGGCGGGTATGCGGATGTCTGCTTGGAAAGCCTATTGAGGGGATTCGGAGCGAGGAGCTGACTCCTATGCTTCGGGAGTCGGGAAACTATCCTATGCGAAGATATATCAGGTCGTCCGATATAAGCGAGAATATCGCTGCAAACAGCAAGTTCCGCTTCGGTGGAAAATGTTATATAGACACGGTGAGCTGTATGCCTGTGGATGACGATACAAATTACACGGTTATGGCACAGGAGATTATCAATGCTTACGGCAGGGATTTTACCGCGTTGGATGTCGCAAAGGCGTGGCAGTATTATCAACGCCGAGAGGCGTATTGTACGGCAGAGCGTGTGGCTTTCCGAAATTTTGTGAATGGCTACGAGCCCCCCGAATCGGCAATATATAAAAATCCTTACAGAGAGTGGGTAGGCGCACAGATAAGGGGAGATTATTTCGGATATATCAACCCCGGTCAGCCGTCACTCGCGGCTGAAATGGCGTTCAGGGATGCCTGTATATCACACACAAAGAACGGTATTTACGGAGAGATGTTCGTTGCCGCAATGATTGCCTGTGCCGCTGTGAGCGATTCTATGGAGGATATAATTCTCGGCGGACTTGCGCAGATACCTTCCACTTCAAGGCTTTATGAGGCGGTTAGCTTTGTGCTTGGAGTATACAGACGGGGAGGAAAGAGTGATGAGTGTATGCGGCGTGTACACGAGCTTTATGATGAGCATACTACACACGGCTGGTGTCACACGATATCCAATGCTATGATAGTAACAATGGCGCTTTTGTGGGGTGAGAACGACTTCGGTAAATCTATATGTCTTGCGGTGCAGAGCGCCTTTGATACCGACTGCAACGGCGCTACGGTCGGCTCGGTACTCGGAATGAAAAACGGTATCGACAGTATCCACAGGGAGTGGTATGAGCCGATAAATGACACGATAGATACTACGCTTTTCGGAATTGGGGCGGTGAAGATTTCCGAATGCGTTGAGAAAACTATGGCGCATATGCCCGATAAGACATTCAAAGCGGGGAAGAATGCCGCGGGATTCAGCTGTATTCCGTAATCGGTATTATAAATCTTTTAAATGCAGCGCGAGGGGAACTTTGTAAAAAGTTCCCCTCGCGTAATATATATAATCATAATAATCGCACACTTCGCAAATTTCCGCATATCTATGTAATAACGCTGAAAAATGATTTGGAGGGGTAGATATGAGGAAAAAAGCTGCGCAAGAAAGAAAAAACGGTGTGTCGGGGCGAGGGGTGGTATCGGGACTTACCCGTTGCTACGCGTGGGAGTTCGCCTCGGTTTCGGAGTATATTTATTATTCCTTGCTCCTTGAGAGGGAGTACCCGGAGCTATCGGATATGTTTGAGAGAGCCGCACTCGACTGTATAGAGCGTTTCAGAGCGATTGGAGGGATAATACTTTCTCTCGGATATAATCCCGCGCTCAATATGCAGATACGCCATAGCGGGGAGCGATATGAATGCCTTTCCTTTGAAAATATTGACAGAATACTCGCCTCGTCGGCGGAGCGTGAGAGAAGCTCGATAGCCGCGCTTGATGGGCTTGTGGGAATTTGTGAGGACTGCGATACCGTAAATCGAATCGGTCGGATAATATCCGAAAAATCGGAATTTCTAACTATGCTTGAGCGGATGATAAGGTCGTGAAAAAAATTCGAAAAAAATCAGAAAAACTATTGCATTTTCCTCTCGGCTGTGATAGACTTATCGGACAATAATTCTGATGTTTCTATCGGAGGCGGAAAATGGCAAGGAGCGCGACGAAGGACCTCACGCGAGGTTCCTCGATAAAGCAGATTTTGGGATTTATGATCCCGCTTGTTTTTGGTCTTATTTTTCAGCAGATGTACGGTATGGTCGACTCTATGGTGGTCGGTCGGACGCTTGGCGTAAACGCACTTGCGGGTGTGGGCTCGACGGGGTCTCTCAATTATTTTATTGTGGGATTTTGTACCGGAACCGCTTCCGGATTTGCTATACCGATAGCCAAGAAATTCGGCGAGGGTGATTATGACGGTTTGCGAAGATTTGTCGGAAACATAATCTGGTTATCCTCGATATTCTCTATTATATTGGCTGCGCTAACGGTTGTTTTTTGCGATAATATTCTGACCTTTATGGACACACCCGAAGATGTATTTTCCTACGCTTACGGATATATAGTTGTTATATTTGCGGGTATTCCGATAACGGTAGCCTATAACGTTCTTGCGGGGATTATACGCTCTCTCGGAGATTCGCGCTCTCCCGTTGTATTTCTGATGATATCGGGAGTCTTGAATGTTTTTCTTGATCTGCTGTTCATTCTTGTGTTTGATATGGGTGTTGTCGGTGCATCACTTGCCACGATAATATCCCAGCTCGTATCCGCACTTCTGTGTCTGATACTTATAATCAAGAGATTTGATATTCTTCGGCTTACCCGCTCCGACCTTCGTCCGAACGCCGGATATATAGGTACACTTTGCGGAATGGGATTTCCTATGGGACTTCAATGCTCTCTCACGGCGATAGGCTCTCTCGTGCTTCAAACCTCTATCAATAATCTTGGTTCGGTATATGTCGCCGCAACTACCGCATCGGCGAAGGTTCAGGCTATTTTTAACTGTCCGTTTGAGGCTATGGGAACGACTATGGCGACCTTTGCTGGGCAAAATCTTGGCGCGGGGAAGATAGGCAGAATAAGGAGGGGATACAGAGAGGCGTGTATTATAGGCACGGTATATTCAGTGCTCTCGTTTGGAATGGTATGTTTGTTTGGCAAAAGTATTCTTGTTCTCTTTATAGATAACCCGACCGAGCAGCTTGTCGGTCTTACACAGCAGAATTTTGTAATAACATCTGCGTTTTACATATTTCTTATGCTTGTGTTTGTCACACGTTTGCTTATACAGGGGTTGGGATATACGAAAATAGCTATGGTGGCGGGTATATTTGAGATGGTTGCCAGAGCTTTTGTGGGACTTGTTCTTGTGCCTAATTTCGGGTATATCGGCGCTTGTTTCTCGGGCCCTCTTGCGTGGATACTCGCTACGGCTTTCCTTGTTCCGATGTATATTGTTATTATAAAGCGACTGCGTGATAAGCAAAGGCATCACACGCTTAATCTGAATTAAAATAAAAAACGTGTTGGCATATGCCAACACGTTTTTTAAAATTCAACATTATCTCGGAACAGTTGAGAGGGGACCCCAATTTTTATCACTGTCGTCTTTATCAGCAACATTAATCTTTCCGCCAGCAGTAGTGCTGTCTCCGCCATTACCGCCATTACCGCCGTTACCGGTGGTACCACCGTCTTCGGAGGGGGATATGGTTGTTTGCTCGGGAGTATCCTCGCCCGACTCGGTGTCGGTTTCGTCACAAGCCGCGAATGCGAGTATGATGCAAAGAGAGAGCGCGAGGGCGAAAAGCAATTTTATAAATTTATTCATACAATACTCCTTAAATGATATTTATACAAAAATTGTAACATAAGAAGCCCCATTTGTCAACAGAGAATTTACTTACAATTTGTTTTTCGGGTGTTAATTGCTCTTTTCTGATATTTTTTATCTTCGACCTGCTTTCGGTGGAAGAGTGTGTTGACAAAAAACTCATATAGGTGTTATAATATTTGCGTTGAATACAGACAAAAACATTAAGGAGAAACAGATAATGCCCCAAATAGTTCTGACAGACTGTGATACTGTAGTGTCGAAAAACGATATAGATTTAAGTGTGCTTGAGCGCTTCGGTGAGGTGGTATATTACGGTGAAACCGCCCCCGAGCTGACGGCGGACAGAATAAAGGACGCGGAGATAGTTATAGTCAACAAAACCGTGATAGGCAAACGGGAAATCGATGCCGCTCCAAAGCTCCGTATGATTGCGCTTTTTGCTACGGGATACAACAACATTGATACCGAATATGCCGCTTCTCGCGGTGTTGCGGTGTGCAATGCTGGTGTCTATTCGACCTCTGCTGTCGCTCAACATACCTTTGCCTTTATCCTTAATCACGCTTCGGGAATATCGGAGTATTCAAGGGCGGTAAGCGAGGGCGAGTGGATACGCTCAAGGCTGTTTTCATTTTTCTCAAGACCGACCTTTGAACTTGCGGGAAAAACACTCGGAATATTTGGTTTGGGCGCGATAGGTATTCAGGTGGCGAAGATAGCGTGTGCTTTTGATATGCGCGTTATCGCGTGTACCAGAACAAAGAAGTCGGTAGACGGGGTGGAGCTTGTCTCCTTTGACCGTCTGCTTGCCGAGAGCGATTATCTGACGGTGCATTGTCCGCTGACAAGCAAGACAGAGCGCTTATTCGATGCCTCCGCGTTCGCAAAGATGAAGGACGGGCTTTACTTTATAAACACGGCGCGTGGCGGTGTCGTTGACGAAGCGGCGCTTCTTGAAGCGCTGAAGTGCGGAAAGCTCTCGGGCGCGGCTGTCGATGTGCTTACCCGTGAGCCTATGTCCTCGGACTGTCTGCTTTACGGAGCGCCTAATCTCACAATAACGCCGCATATAGCTTGGGCGCCGATAGAGACAAGAGAGCGTCTGCTTGGCATAGTTTGCGACAACATAAATGCTTTTCTTAACGGCACACCGAAAAATAAAGTGAATTGAGAGAACACATAAGGAGCGAGGGGGACTTTTGAAAAAAGTCCCCCTCGCGCTCTTTAAGTCAGTGATTGGTGCACCTGTTTTGTTTGGCTGAATCCAATTTCTTTCCTTAAAAGCTTCTCCTTGAAAAATAAAATCATTCAAAAACTGTTTCTATAATTTTTCTGTCACCCTCCGGGGAATAGCGCCAATAATCGAGGTGAGGCGTTTTGTGGGGAGAAATAAAATACTGTATCTTTTTTGGCGGGATAGTGCCCTTATATGAGTCTATCATCACGAGCTTTACCTTCATTCTGTCGGGGATAATGCTCTTTATGTATACCGCCACATATTCCCCTACAACGGCGATTTGGGCATCCTTGGTATTTTCTCTTATCTCCGCGAGACCCGCGAGATTCGGAGCCAGTTCTATAAATACGCCGTAGCTTTCAATGCTTCTGACAATACCCGCCACCGTTTGTCCCGCCTCAAACATAGCCGCGTTTTCCTCCCACGTGCCGAGAAGCTCTCGCATACTGACGAAAATTCTCTGCATATCGCGGTCTATCAGCTTAACCGCCGCATATATTCTGTCACCCACAGAGAAGCGGTCGGAGGGGTGAGATATTCTTGAGACGGAGATGCAATCGACAGAGAGAAGCGAGGATATGCCGCAGCCGATATCGACAAACGCGCCGAAATTCTCCATATGTGTTACGACCGCGGGGATTATGTCTCCGCAACGGAGCTGCGAGAGATAGTTTTCCATACATTCAAGCTGCGCGAGACGGCGCGAGAGCTTTGCGATATATCGGTCGCCCTCCTTTGATATCCGTGTCACCTTAAAGCAGATGGGCTTACCGACTCGCGTGATTACCGCTATATCCTTTATCTGCTCACCCTCACGGCACCATACGGCTTCCTCACGGTCAATAATCCCCCTGACACCGCCGAGGTCGAGATGAAGCCTCATTCGGCTGTCGCACAGAAGAACCGTCCCCTCAAGTATGCGCCCCTCGTTCATAGCGCGTTCAAGTCCCTCAACAGAGGATATATATTCTGAATTTTCTCGTGTGCCGAGCAGGGAGCCTTCGGGCATATATATATTTATCATGGCGTTTGTTTGACCTCCGTAATTTTCATATGTTAAATCATATTCAAAGACAGGGAAAACTATACCAAAAGAAAAAAATATAAAAAAATTTCAAATAAAAAAGTGAAATTGAAAACGAGGATTTGCGAGGAAATCATATGAAAACGCGAGAAAAACGGAGCTTTGCAATATCTAAATTAAAATGCTCGAAAAAATTTTTCAAAAAGCTATTGACAAGGCAGGGTTTGCGTGATATAATATCCAAGCATGAAAAAATAAACTGATTTTTATGGAGGATTTAAGCAATGTCAACTTACATGGCAAAAGCAGAAACGCTTGAGCGCAAGTGGTATGTTATTGACGCGGCAGGTAAGCCCATGGGTAGAACCGCAGCGGCTGCAGCGACCATTCTTCGCGGAAAGCACCGTCCCGAATTCACACCTCATGTTGACTGTGGTGAGTTCGTGATTATCATCAATGCAGACAAAGCAGTTCTGACAGGCAAGAAGCTTGAGCAGAAATACTATCGCCGTCACTCGGGATACATCGGCGGACTGAAGGAAGTTCAGTACAAGACACTTATGGCAACCAAGCCCGAACTCGCAATGGAACTTGCAGTTAAGGGAATGCTTCCCCACAACACCATCGGCGCAAAGAGCGCAACCAGACTTAAGGTTTACGCAGGCGCTGAACATAAGCACGCGGCACAGAAGCCCGAAGCTTATGAGATATAATTGAAAGGGGGACTTCACAATGTACACAAGTTCTAAACCTTATTTCTACGGAACAGGAAGAAGAAAGAAGTCTGTAGCACGCGTACGCATAGTACCCGGAACAGGCGTTATCACAATAAACAAGAAGGACATCGACGAATATTTCGGACTTGAGACACTCAAGCTCATCGTTAACCAGCCCTTCGCTGCAACAGGAACAGCAGGAAAGTTCGATATCATCGCTCTCGTAAACGGCGGTGGACTTTCCGGACAGGCAGGAGCTATCCGTCACGGACTTGCTCGTGCGCTTGTTCAGGCTGACGAGAATTACAGACCTGCTCTCAAGGCAGCTGGATTCCTCACTCGTGATCCTCGTATGAAGGAAAGAAAGAAGTACGGACTCAAGGCAGCGCGTCGCGCACCTCAGTTCTCGAAGAGATAATCTGTGCGGCATATTGTGCGGTGCGAACAACTCTTGCCGCACACCGAGAATTGCAAAGCAATTCTCCAAGGTTCAGATATGTTTCGATACAAAACAGCATTCACTTCGGTGGATGCTGTTTTTTGTGTTTGCCGCCCGAGATATTTCGCTGCGTCGCCCCACGCTTGTCATTCTTGAGCAAAGCGAAGAATCTCGTGGGGCGACTCCACTCGAGAATGACACGGGCGGGGGCGGTTCGATTTGCAGAGAATTGAGGTGTTCTATTTACATTTTGAAATTTTTATGATATAATCTAACTGCTCGATGAATTTGAATTTATGAGACGGAGGTGACGAGTTGCAACCGTTGTATTATATACCAATTGTTGTTGCGTTAGTTGTTTTATATATTATACTCCGCAACCAAAGGGCGGTAGTGGCACAAAAAATAATCAAAAAAAGAAAAATGGAGGATAGAATAAAAATGATAGAGTTGGCGAAAAGATTTATCGGAAAAGAGTGCATACTTTATTCCTTTGACAACGGTCATCAGTTTACAGGTGTTATCAAAGAGGTTGTTGACGGCGCCGTTCTGATTGAAAAGAACGGTGAGATTGAAGCTATCAATCTTGACTTTGTCTTCAGAATAAGGGAGTATCCAAAGAACAAAAAA
>JAFTHJ010000126.1 GCA_017457465.1 Clostridia bacterium
CATCTTTCTTTATATGAGGATATATACGTCATATTACACCATCTCCATAAAGTTTATTCAGTACAATATATGACGCTATCTTCCCCGTTATTATTGATTTTTTGATTTGAGGTATTTTTATGTTAAAAAAAGAAACCGACAAATTTGTTGATTCCTCAATTTTTGAAGGAATGACCTCAATTTCGGCTTTGATAAAGGCTATTGAGGGCAATAAAAACGACAGACGGATTATCAAGATTCTTTTTGATAAGGATAAGCTTAATTCCAAGCGTCCCGAATACGGTTTTTTGAGGGCAAAATCGCAGTCTCTAGGATATGAGCTTGAGCTATGTGATGCCGAGAAGATATCAGAGATTACAATAGGAAACTCTCACGGAGGTATCGTTGCTATATGCTCGGAGCGGGAAATTCCTCATCTGGCGTCGCTCAATATAAAATCGGACGGAATATATTATATGCTTGAGGGGGTTGAGGACCCTTATAACTTCGGATACGCGGTACGCTCTCTGTATGCCGCGGGAGCTGACGGGATTATCGTCGGCGTACGAAACTGGATGGGAGCGGCTGGTGTCGTAGCGAGGTCGTCGGCAGGTGCTTCGGAGCTGATAGACATGTATTCGGTGTCCGACTGTGCCGAGGCTCTTTATATATTCCGTGAGCGCGGATATACGGTCATATGCGCGGGAATCCGCGATTCGTCAGACTTATTTGATACAGACCTCAAACCACCGCTATTTGTAATTATAGGCGGCGAAAAACGTGGAATATCGAGAGCCGTGCTTGATAAAGCTGATGCTATCGTAAGAATAGGATACGGAAATGATTTCAACGGCTCACTATCAACGGCGGCAACTGCGGCGGTCTTTGGATTTGAAATAAGCAGAAAAGTTCGAAATTTGTAAAATACCGCATAGTTTGTTTATGATTTATTAAAAAATATGTGATATAATCTTTAAGTTAGCGTGTTTAATGAAAGGATATTCATTGATGAAACGTACCAGACTCGCCGTTCTCGGCGTTGGAAATATGGCTAAAGCGATAATAGAAGGAATTCTCGGTGTAGGCATTGATGTTTCCAAAATTATTTTATACGACGTAAATAAGGCACAATACTCTTCCCTTTTACCTCTATCCGAAAAATTTGAGGTTGCCGACTCGGTCGCCGATGCGGTTGAGAAAGCTGATACAGTGTTGTTATCGGTTAAACCGCAGAATTATTCAGAGATACTGACCGATATAAAAAAATCGGTTGGATACCGAGATAAGCTATATATATCTATCGGCGCGGGAATATCCACGGGGGCGATTCGGGGGGCTTTGGATGAGGTTGACGTTATCAGAGTTCTTCCAAATGTTCCTATGCTTATCGGCAAGGGTGTTTCTGTCATCTGCCGCAATGCTGACGTGGATATAGCAGATTTTCTTTTTGTGAAAAATATATTTGAATCCGCGGGAAGCGTTATCGAAATCGAAGAGGGCGAGATGAACAGAATAATCGGAGTAACATCATCCTCTCCCGCATATGTCTTTAAATTTATTGATGCTATCTGCAAGGGCGCTGCCGCGCAAGGTCTTGAGACCGAGGGGCTGCTTGATGCCGTTTGCGATATGGTTATAGGCTCGGCTTTAATGCTCAAGAACAGTCAGGATACTCCCGAGGAACTTATATCCAAGGTTGCCTCAAAGGGTGGCACTACAGAGAGAGCCTTGGCTATGCTTGACGAATACCGATTTTCGGAAGGAGTTCGCGAGGCTATGAAGGCTTGTACTGCCAGAGCGAACGAGCTTGGCTCGGATAAGTAATAAAAGAACGTAAGCTCTCATAAATTTAAATATATATTTTATTTATGGGGGACTTGCTTTGAATACCAACTCATATTTCGGTTCTGCTTCGGATAGCCGTGTAATGAGGCTGGAGAGAGTCAAGATTGCTTTTCAGTTTTTGCTTATGACGGTTTGTTCGCTCACCATCGGTTTTCTGATTTCGGGCGCACTTTCCGATAGCTTTTATGAAGAATCTGTTTTGGGTGTTTCCTCTCACTTTGAAACGCTCTTTGTTAATTGCGGCAGTATCTATGATTATATAAGCTGCATAGCACTTTATTCTATATACGATATAATTTGTATCGCTGTTATCTTTTGCGTGTCATTCGCTGCGTTTAACTATGTGGCTACAGACTTTGTTCTGGTATATAACGGCGTAAGAAGCGGATTGGCAATATCCTTTTTGTTTGCCTTTGTGACCGCCGAAAGATACTCATACGGAATAGGTCTTGGCAGGTATACAGTATTTATAATTTTTAAGTTGGCAATACTGGTTTTGCTCTTCAGCTATTCTTACAGAGCGGCGGTATCCTCAAGCACCTTGAGACGAACCGAGAAGAACGGAAGAATAGTTATTAACCCTCGGATGGCGTTGCGCTTTTTGTTGTATACTTTCGCTAATGTAGGCTCGGTGCTTGTTATCAACGGGCTTTACTGTTGGCTTATCTATAGCTTAAAATAAAGAATTTGAAAGGTAAGAATTGTAATTGAAAACGGATAGTGAAAAGAAAAGATTTAAGCTGTTCAATATGAATAAGGACGGCAAAGGAGTTTACGAGGAGGAGGACAGAAAGCCTACATTTCTATTTTTCTTCAAGCTTCTTTGGAGAAAATTCTCCCAGCTTATAAGACTTAACCTGATGCTTCTGGTTCAGGTGATACCGATTATCGTATTTTTATACGTATATTTTGCGGGAACCAAAACCCCCACTGCTACCGAGCTTACTTACGCTCCGCTTTACGGTATATCGCAGATAACGAAATCTCCGTCTCTGACGGCACTTCTCGATATCCAAAGCATTCAGATGGGAATACCTGTTTTCTCACCCGTGGTTATGATAGTTCTGATATCTCTGGCGATTCTTCTGGCTATTACCTTCGGTTGGATAAATACAGGCGCCGCTTACGTACTTCGCGGTTTGTTCAGAGGAGACCCTGTCTTCATATGGTCTGACTTCTTTTACGCCATAAAGCGTAACTTCAAACAGGCGTTTCTTATGGGAATCCTCGATTTTGTATGCATTGTGGTTCTTGTTGTAGACTTTATATTCTTCTACAATAAGACGGGTTCATATCTCAACGATGTTATGTATTTTATGATATTCGCCATAGCGATAATATACATAGTTATGAGATTCTATATGTATCAGCTGCTTATAACCTTTGACCTGAAAATAATGAAGATACTCAAGAATTCCCTTATTTTTACAGTTCTTGGAATCAAGAGAAACCTGATGGCTTTGCTTGGAATCATTGTGGTTATAGTACTGAATGTTCTTCTTATCGCGGCGTTCCTGTCTATCGGTGTTTCGATACCGCTCTTTCTTCCCTTCTTCTATGTAATGGCGTTGATGTGCTTTATAACTACCTATGCGGCATATCCCGTTATAGACAAATATATGATAGCGCCTTATGTCAACGATAGTAAGTCCGAGGAAGCTGACGCTCTTGAAGCTCCCGAAGAAATTGAGGAATAAACAAAAAATTGCACACGCAGAAGCGTGTGCAATTTTTATATAATCTTTGGATTAAACAACACCCTGTGCTTTCATTGCTTCAGCAACCTTAATGAAACCTGCAATGTTAGCACCCGCAACAAGGTCGTCACCGAGACCGTACTCGTGAGCAGCCTTGACGGAGTTCTGGAATATATTGCTCATAATGGTATGAAGCTTTGCGTCAACCTCTTCTGCGCTCCAGCTGTAACGCATAGAGTTCTGGGACATTTCAAGTCCGGATACGGCAACGCCGCCTGCGTTAACTGCCTTGGAAGGAGCAACGATAACGCCGTTAGCCTTGAGGTAAGCAACTGCCTCGTTTGTTGTGGGCATATTGGAAACCTCAACGTAATACTTGATTCCGTTAGCAACCATCTTCTCGGCTTCTGCCATACCAACCTCGTTCTGTGTTGCGCAAGGCATAAGAATGTCTGCCTTTACGCCCCAAGGCTTCTCACCCGCGAAGAACTGAACGCCGAACTTATCAGCGTAGTCCTGAACTCTGTTGCGGCATGAAGCGCGCATTTCAAGGAGATAGTCAACCTTTTCGGGAGTGCTGATTCCGTCAGGATCATAGATATATCCGTCGGGACCGGAA
>JAFTHJ010000127.1 GCA_017457465.1 Clostridia bacterium
GCGTGTGCCTTGATATGCTCAAGCGCCACAGGCTCCTCAAGCCCCGAGTATACCGCCGTCGCAAATGAACCACCCGCCTTGGGCTGGGGCTTCACGCAAACAATCTCATAGCCGTATTTCTCGGCACACGCCTTTTCCGTGATTATCGCTCGGTTAAGATGCTCACAGCATTGCGCCGCAAGATATATACCTCTCTCCTTTAATATCGGATATATTCCCTCAAACACGGCAGCCGCCGCGTCAAACACAGAATCCTTTCCGATGGTGTGTCCCATTATCTCGGACGAGGAGCAGCCGACCACAAATATATCCCCCGCCTTAAGTCCCGCAATATCTATAAGCTCCGCGACTGCCGTAGCCGCCGCTTTCTTTATTTCTCCGTACATACCGTACCTCCAAGATTTCAGTTGAGAATATTATAATACTATTTTCTCAAATTTACAAGAGAAAAACAAAAAGATTCCGAAAGATACTTTCGGAATCTTTTTTATTAAAGCTTAAATCAGCCGTTTTCCTCGGTAGCGGGAGCTTCCTCAACTGCTTCCTCTGCAGTCTCCTCTGCCGCATACTCCTCGGGCATAGCAGCTTCAGCAGCCGCAGCCTCCTCGAGAAGCGCTCTGATAGAAAGGCTTATCTTCTTGTTCTCCTCGTCGATAGCGATAATCTTCGCATCAACTACCTGACCAAGCTCAAGAACGTCAGCGGGCTTTCCTATCTTCTGGAGAGCTATCTGGGAGATGTGGATAAGTCCGTCAACTCCGTCAACTATCTCCGCGAACGCACCGAAGGGCATCATATTGACTATCTTTACAGACGCAACATCACCTACAGCATACTTTGCGGTGAACGCATACCAAGGATTGCTCTCCTCGGTCTTGTATCCGAGAGAGATTCTCTTCTTCTCGGCATCAAAGCTCTTAACGAAAACGGTTATCTCCTGTCCTACCGAAACAACGTCAGCGGGAGTAGCGATGGGACGCCAGGAAAGCTCGGTCTTATGTACCATACCGTCAACGCCGCCAAGGTCAACGAACGCGCCATACGCGGTCATGCTCTTAACACAACCCGTGTAGGTCTTACCCTCCTCGATTTCTGCCCAGAACGCTGCCTCTTTAGCGCGGCGCTCGTCACGAGCTACGAGCTTGATAGAGCCGATAGCTCTGTTGCCCTTGATTTCGATGACACGAAGCTTAACCTGCTCTCCCTTGATGGAAGCCAGATCGCCGTCCTTCGGAACACCTGTCTGGGACGCGGGAACAAATACGCGGTTAGCGCCAACGAGAACGACAACGCCGCCTCTTACGACCTCAACCACCTTGCCCTCGAGAACCTCTGCGTTCTCACAAGCGGCAACTATCTTCTGCCAATTCTTGTCGGAATCGACGCGCTTCTTTGAAAGCTCGGCAACTCCCTCAATGTCGCTTACGCGAATAACGAAGCCTTCGACCTCGTCACCCTTCTTGAACATCTCTGTCAGCTTCACAGAAGTATCGTCTGTAATCTGTTCAGCCTTGATTATACCCGTAACGTTCACGCCGAGGTCGAGCTGAAGCTCTGCATCGGTAACGTTTGTTACGATTCCGGTGACGGTATCTCCTGTATTTAAAGTTTTGAGTGATGACTCAAGCAGTTCTTCGAAATTTTCTGTAATTTCGCTCATGGTTTTGTATACCTCCTGTATTAAACCTGACGGGGTTGATGCCCCCGCGGCAATGCCTACTCTCGTGTAGGCGGACGGAATAAGATTTTGCGTTCGCAGCTCGTCCGAGCTTTCTATCCAGACGGTTCTCTCGCAATTTCTTTTACAAATTGAGTAAAGCTTTGCGGTATTTGAGCTTTCCCTGCCACCGATGACTATCATAAAGTCTCTTTGGCGGGACAACTCCTCCGCTTCGCTCTGCCTCAATTCAGTAACACTACATATTGTATCAAAAATTCGGGCGTTTGTATATAGTTTTTTGAAAATTTTCTGACTTTTTTTCCATTCCGACATTTTTTGGGTTGTTTGAGAGGCGATTATTGGCGTTTTTTTACCTATTTTTTCCACCAATCCGTTTTCTATCATTTCAGACAGCTCATCAGCATCCGAAAAAATAACCTTGTCACACTCGGCATAGCTCATAATTCCAACCACCTCGGGATGCTCCCGTGCTCCAAAGAGCAAAAAGAAGTTGTCCTCGCCCGAATTCTCGTCCGCTATTCTATGTATCTTTTTTACAAACGGACAAGTACAGTCCTCATATCGGAAGTATCCGTTCTTCTGCGAAAGCTCCGCCAGAAGTCTTTCGTCCTGCTTCGGTATACCGTGCGCTCTCACGAAGACCGTAACGGGAGACTCCGCGGACGCGGTCTCGGCAAGTGCGGGAATATCGCTTATCTTCACCACGCCAACACCTTTGTCGGAGAGCATCTTGTTGTATATGTCGTTGTGTATTATATTTCCGAGCGTAAAGATGCGCTCGTTTGCGGTGCGATTCTCAATAGCGCCCTCAAGTCTGTCGGTCGCGCGTTTTACTCCAAAGCAAAAACCCGCGTTTTCGGCAATTCTGATACTCATTTTTTCTTTCCTTTTTTCTTCGGGGGCTCAAAGCTCTCTCCAAGGTCGCAAATACGCGAGAACACCTTGTCTGTCAGCTTCTTATATTCACCCGTACCGCTCGCGTCATATCCAAGCTCCTCAAAGGGAATCCTCTCACCCATAACCACATAGGTCCTCTTGAAAACTCTCGGCTTTCTGTCCTTCGTCCATATGTATATGGGGAAGACATCCGCCTCGGCTCTCACGCATATGAGCGCCGCCCCGTTCTTTGTGTCGGTCGTTCTTGGATCTACCTCGGGGTATCTGTGTCCCTGCGGGAATATCCCCACGCATTTCTTTTCCTTGAGCATCTCAACCGCCCGTTTGATAGCGCCAACATCGTTGCCCGAACGGTCAACGGGAAACGCCCCGAGCATCTTTATAAGAGATGAGAGAAGCGGTATCTTGAACAACTCCTTCTTCGCCATAAGTCTGACCTGATGCTTTCTGAAGGCGTAACACATTATAACGGCATCGGATGCCGCGATATGGTTTGAGCAGACGAGGAATCCGCCCTCGTCAGGCTCGTTTTCGGGATTCACCACCTTGATTCTGAAGAGAAGCCCAACCAGCTTCGCGAATATTGCATAGCAGACTCTGTAAAATCTGCTTGAGCCCGATTTTTGCTTTTTCACTTAACAGTCCTTTCCCTGCGGCAGTGCCGCAACGCGGTTCTCACGCGCCTGTTTTCTTGTTTACGATATCTATAACTCCCGCCACGCTCTGCTCAAGCGTCATTCCCGAATTGTCGAAAATTATCGCGTCGGGAGCGGCAGTCGCGGGGGCAATCTCACGGGTACTGTCGTTCTTATCTCTCTCGTTCATCTCGGCGAGAACGTCCTCGTATTTCGCATCAATTCCCTTTGCCTTCAGCTCGTCATAACGGCGCTGTGCGCGGCACTCCGCCGAGGCGGTCATAAATATCTTGACATCGGCATCGGGAAGAATGACCGTTCCGATATCTCTGCCGTCCATAATGACGCTGTTCTTTCTCGCGATATCCTTCTGTGTTTCGAGCAGAAACGCGCGAACCGAGCCTATAGCCGACACGGCGGAGGCATACATAGACATCTCGGGGGTACGGATAGCGTCACCGGGATTTTCTCCGTTCAGATAAACGCACTGAACACCGTTCTCGTATTTTACCTCAATATTTATATTCGGCAGAAGCGCGGTAACCGCCTCCGAATCCTTGGGATTAACGTCCTGACTTTTAACATAGTATCCTATTGTTCTGTAAAGTGCGCCCGTATCAACGTAAACTATTCCGAGCTTTGCGGCAACAGCCTTTGCTACCGTGCTTTTTCCCGCTCCTCCGGGCCCATCAATCGCTATTTTAATCATCTTTTTCCGCGGCGAAAATCCCACCGCTCTCCTTTCACTTATTCACTCTTCACTTTTACCTATTACTTTTTCTTTATAATACCTTCCACGCCGCTCGCTCACCCGCGAGAACTCCCGTGGAAAATGCTATCTGGAGATTAAATCCACCCGTGTAGGCATCAACGTCGATAACCTCACCCGCGAAGAAAAGTCCGTCGCAGAGCTTCGACTCCATAGTTCCGGGATTTATCTGCTTGACCGAAATTCCGCCCTTGGTCACAATAGCCTCCTCGATAGGTCGGAAGCCCGATATCGCTACTCTGAATCGCTTTATGACATCAACCAATGCCCGTCTTTCCTCGCGTGTTATCGAATTGACCTTCTTTCGTCCGTCGATTTCGCTTCGGGCAATAACGACATCTATCATTTTCTGCGGCAGAAGCGCATCGAGAGAATTTATAACATCCTTGTTATTATTCTTCGCGAAATCCGAAAGTATTCGCGCGTCAAGCGTTTTTTCGTCGAGCGCGGGTTTCAGGTCGACAACCGCCTCATATCTGCCCGAGGCAACGTCGGCTATATGCGCCGAAGCGGAGAGTATCATAGGTCCTGTCATTCCGAAATGAGTGAACATCATCTCTCCGAAATCCTCGTAAATACGCTTACCGCTCTCGGTATCAACCACGGTAAGTCCCACATTCTTGAGCGAGAGCCCCTGCATTCTCGCGCAGTCTCTGTCCTTTGATGTGAGCGGAACGAGCGAGGGCTTCGGGGGAACGGTCTGGTGACCGAGCGCTCCCGCAAGTCTGTATCCGTCACCGTCGGAGCCCGTGAGCGGATAGGATTTCCCGCCCGTACATAAAATCACAGCCTTGGCGGAAATAAATCTGTCTCCGCAAATGACACCGCTCACGGCGCCGTTCTCGGTCTCGATTCGGCTCACTCTGCCGCATATTATCTTAACTCCGCTCTCCTTGCAGCGCCGTACCATAGCGTCAACAACATCCTGCGCCTTGTCGGATATCGGAAAGACTCGCTTCCCTCTCTCGACCTTCAACGGCACACCCGCGCTCTCAAAGAACGCCATAGTGTCGGAGCTGTCAAAACGGTCGAGCGCCGCATATAAAAACTTCGGATTTGTCGGTACGCTCTGCATAAATTCCGCCGCAGAGCAATCGTTGGTTATATTACACCGCCCCTTGCCCGTGATACGGAGCTTTCTTCCGCAACGCTCGTTGCGCTCAACGAGAATTACCTCGGCTCCCGCCTCGGCGGCGGTAATGGCAGCCATCATTCCCGCGGCTCCGCCGCCAATGACCACAAGCTGCGCGCCGTTATCCGTGTGTCTTGTCGTAGACATCATATTCGTCCCAAATCTCCTCGAGTCTGCGAAGTCTTACCGCAAGCTCGTCCTTTTTCTTTCTCGATACCGCCACTATAATGGCGTTTATTATACTCAACGGAGCGACAAGGGAGTCCACAAAGGACGCCATATCACTCTGCGCGATAAGCAGACAGTTAGCCTCGTGCGCGATAGGCGCCATATTGCTGTCGGTTATCGCGATAACGTCGGCTCCGACGTGCTTCGCGTAATCTACCGCGTTTATTATCCTCTTGGAATATCTCGGAAAGCTTATCGCAATCATAACATCCTCGGAGGTCATTCCCATAATCTCCTCGAACATCTCGCTTCCCGAGGTAGTCTCCACGAACTTGACATTGTCAAATATCATTCGCAGATTATAATTCAGAAATCCCGCGAGAGAAGCGGAGGAGCGCACTCCCATAATATATATCTTCTTTGCGTTGACTATCTTCTCAACCGCCGAATCAAAGTCCTCGCGGTTTATCGCGTCAAGCGTGTGCTTTATCTTTTCGGCATCCGCCAGAAGCACCTTTGAAAGAATATCTCCGTCACCGATGCGGTCGTTGGTAACCTCCATTCGCTGGAATGAGGTCAGTCTCGTTCTGACCATCTCCTGAAGCGTCTGCTGGAACTCGGGATATCCGTCAAAGCCAAGCTCTATGGCAAATCTGACGACCGTCGACTCGGATACCTTCACCAGAGAGCCGAGCTTTGCCGCCGTCATATACGCCGCCTTATCGTAATGCTCGATTATATAATTTGCTATAAGCTTTTGTCCCTTTGAAAACGAGGACATTTTTATCTCTATTTCTTTAAGGATATTGTTATTCATTCTCTTACTGCCTTCCTCATATACGCTTTTTGAAAACGCAACACATAAAGCCTCATTATATTATATCTTTTTATTATAAAAAAGTCAACCACCCCCGACATTTTTGTTTTTAAAAAGCAAACACGAATCCGCTTTCCCCAAAGTATCGCATCAAAAAAGCACTTAAAGGAAGCTATCCTTTAAGTGCTTTTGATTAAATTGCTTATTTAAGATTCAGCCTATCACTTTCTAACCCCGTCAGCACCGCTTTGATATGTATCAACATGCGTACAAACATAGTTGTCATAGGTGTATATTGTCAAAATCTCATCATAAGCGACAATTTCACCGTTGTCCTTTCTGATAAAGAAGTCTTCCACTTCTCCGTCTTCAGAAGCAATGCCGTATTCGAATCTGACATCATTATATCTGTCAAACCGACAGGGCTTCTGGAAGGCCTCCGAAACGGTATTTGAATATTCAAGCTCACCGTCCTCAAAGAACCAAACGCCGTCACAAATTCCGTCTTGTTCTATTCCAAGAGATTTGAAGATTGATTCGATTTGCACTCTCAATTCTTCGCTATATTCTCCGTCGGTTCCGTTAAGCACGACAGCAAACGAATATTGGTCTTCTGATAGCAAACGGTCAACGTATTCTCCCCCGTTTCCAATCGAGGTCAAACCGTTTTTGTCTCCATACAGCCTCTTATATATCTCGGCGCCGTTCTCCCAGGACTGATATTCAGCGTCACCTCTATGGTCGCTCAAATCAAAATTGTCCTGAAGCAGCTCTCCCAAGCTTTTAGTGAACTTCTCCGCTCCGTGTATATTGAGATGTGAGCCTCCATCCAAAATATCAGTGCTGAAATCAAGCCCGATGCTGTCGTATAGCTCGTTGTAGTTGACAAACATCTGCCCGTACTCCTCTGCTATCTTTTCGGCAGACAAAAACATCCTGTATTCTCGGTTAATCATATAATACGGAGCAATTACCGTAACTACGGGAATACCCTTTTCCACGCCAAGATCTAATATCTTGCGATAGTATTCCTCCGTTTTGGCGGACAGCTCGATAGGCTCCCTATTATATTCCTCGAGATTCGGCTTTTCGTATTCCGTATACACCGAAGTACCAACGATTCCGCCCTTATAGTATTCATACTCGGGATTTCCGTAATTCGGGAGAAAATCCGCCGCGCCAAGCTCCGAATATCTCGCGTGATAATTAATGAATTCGAATGGAATTTCTTCCATTTCTTTTAATTCAGCGGGGGTAAAAAGCTCATCCTCGTTATCGAGCGTTCCTTTGCGGTATGTGGAGCACTTGAGCGCTTCGAGCTTGTTTTTTGACCATTTCATACCATACAAGCTCTTTATTATAGTACCCCTTGAAGCATAGTCGCTTTGTTGAACCAAACGATATCCCTCAAGAACGATTACCTCCGGAGTTTGCGTTTTAAGTGCCTCTACAAGGTAATGATATGTGGACCACATCGGCTGCAGTGATGCGGAAAGGTTGAATGAAGAATATCCGAAATCACGCCACAATATCTCGGGATAAATGTTAAGGAACGCGTGACTGCTTCCCAGAAGCAATACATCTATACTGTTTTCTTCTTCTTTGTAAAATTGTGTTATCTGCTTTATGCCATCGCTATACTTGAACTTGAATACCGAATTGACACTACCGAAAAATATAGCAAGAAGACAAATGAAACAAACCACTTTTATAATATTTTTCTTCATTTTTTCACCTCGCTAAAATTGGAAATATATGAAATCCTGTGCGTCAAAGCCTACACCGTACGCGCCAAATATTATCACGGCGAACAGCATTGCAAAAACAACAAGCCATCTGAAAAAGATATTTTCTTTTTCGAGTGCTTGGTCAATACGCAACCCTTTGCGGTAACGGAGCATATCGACCAGATAGAGTACAACAACCGCCAAAATCAAAAGGTTCATCTCCTGGCGTACAAGTCCCAACTCGTATATAGAACCGTTGAAGAGTGACCATATATCTATCTGTGTGAATATGCGCGATATATACCCGAAGGCTTCCGAAATCGTAGTTGCTCGGAAAAAGATCCACGCAAAATCCACTAATATAAAGGTGGATACAATCTTGAAAAACTTAAAGGAAAATGCCGTACGGTCCACTCCCGCTTTGTCATACAGCTTTTCTTTGACCGGCAAGGTTATTCGTCCCACTATCTGGTAAACGCCGTGTAACGCTCCCCAAAAAATGAATGTCCAATTCGCGCCGTGCCAAATTCCACTGACAATGAAGACAATGAAAAGATTCAGGTATGTACGCATCTTTCCCTTGCGATTTCCTCCAAGGGGAAAATAGAGATAATCCTTGAAAAATGTACTCAACGATATATGCCATCTGTTCCAGAAATCCTTGATTGATGTAGCGCAATAAGGGGTATTAAAGTTTTCCATCAACTCAAAGCCCATAACCTTTGCCGCGCCGATAGCAATGGTTGAATAACTCGCGAAATCACAATATATTTGTATAGCAAAGGCAACGGCACCAACGATAAGCGCAAAGGAATCCAGTCTCCAGTAGTTATCAAACGCATAGTTCGCGAGAACCGCGATTCTGTCCGCGATAACCATTTTCATAAAGAATCCCCAAAGCATTACTACAAGTCCGTTGGTAATATTCTTATAGGAAACCTTTATCTTGTCAACATTTCTTATTTGACGCAAAAGATTACCCGAACGCTCAATAGGTCCAGCTACCAATTGCGGGAAGAAAGAAACAAACAGCGCATACTGAAGAAAATTCTTCTCGGTTTCTATATCCTTTCTGTAGACATCTATGATATATCCGAGTGCCTGGAATGTATAGAAGGAGATTCCGACAGGTAACAGGAAGTCAAACGGATTACTTACTATTTGAATATGAAGGACAGAAAGAACAGCATTCAGATTGGAAATTGCGAAATCAAGATATTTAAAGGTAAACAATATTGCCAGATTAATAGCAATAACGCTACCCAATATAACCTTTGCTTTTTTGTTTTGTTGCTTTTCAAGAGCCTTCGTCAGAAGGATACCGCCCAAAAACGTAGATGCCGTGGAGAACAATATCAGCAATGCATACGTCGGATTCCAGCTCATATAGAAATAATAACTGGCAATCAACAAAATTATGCTTCTGCACTTTTTAGGTACAATGAAGTATAGAAGTAAAACTATAGGAAAAAAAACAAGAAAGTGTATAGAATTAAACAGCATAGCAGCAATCCCCTTCAAAAGATTCTTTTTCTTGTGTTTCGTACAAAATAGGTTGTCGAAAAATATATCGAAATCACTTTGTGACAGTCCTGATAAATTTCATAACTCATCTATTATATCACAAAATTAGCGGAAGGGCAATACTTCTGTCGAATTTTATTTGTTTGGGCAAATAGGAGCTTGATATAAAATCTGTACTTTTGTCCGTCACCCCTACTTTGAATTCTTGATTGATCCTTGTGTCAATTTTCGCTAAAAAAAGCCCAACTCACGTGAGTTGGGCTTTTTTCTGACTTTTCTGACCTTAATTGATGTTGTCTCTATACCAATATACGGTCATCGTAATAGTCATAATTTTCGTGGTAGTTATAATAATCCACTAAAGCTTCTTTAATATCGTCTTGGCATTTTTTACATACGACATTCCCTTCATTGATAGCATCATAAAGCGTCATAGTTTTATAATAAAGCATACCAGAGCAATTAGGGTCCGAATGAAATTTCCCGTATCGGCTGACATAGACTATAATATTATAATCCCGATGTTCTTCTTTTTCCTCGGAACAACTTACCATAGTGAATATAAATAATACACACAAGATACCACATATTATTTTTTTCATCTCTATTCTTCTCTCTTGTTTTAATATCCCGAAACGGGATAATTATATTATACCAAAATGGTATAATAATGTCAATAAGTCTAAAGAAAGATATGAAAAAATGATATTCCGATTAAAAGAATTACGTAAAGAGCGAAAAATATCACAATTGAAGTTAGCCCTTGACCTCAATATGAATCAGAATACAATTTCACGATACGAAAATATGGAAAGAGAGGCAGACTACGAAACATTGGTAAAGTTTGCGGATTATTTTGGTGTGTCCGTTGACTATTTACTTGGTAGAACAGAAAAGAAATAAAGACCTTTTGTGTAAAATCAAACACATAAAGGTCTTTTTGTTTTTTGCACTAGGGTACTCGTTTTTGCTTCGCAAAAGTGAGAATTCTTCGCCGAGCCTCGCGTGAGCGAGGTCTCGCTGCGGCTCGGGCACGCTCGCGTTCTGACATCACACTGTGATGTCATTCATTACGCTCGCGCCGCTTCGCTACCCTGACAGCTTTCGGATCGAATGCGAACCTAATTCCGCTGCGGCTTTGCCTTGCGGAGCAAGGTGCGAAGCGCCTGTGCTCCGACCAAAAAGAAACACCACCCTGTTGGGTGGTGTTTCTTTTTGTGTTTGGTGACCATTTTAGATGACATCATTTAATATTCTATCTTAAAACCCAAACCCTCGAAATATGATATAACCTCTGGCACATAATCCAAATGAAACAACATCTTGTTTTTATTGTTTTTAAACGCAAGATATGGTAATTGCGTGCGCCCTCCTGCTCTCCACTTCACCTTTTTAATGTCACACAACAAAACGCTTCTTTCGCGTTTTTTGAAAAATGAATACTCAATAATTTTAATTGTTTCACCTTCTATTTCGATATATGCGTGATTCATATTGTAAGCGAGAATTGCCATTAAAAATGCAAAAAGAGTGATAGAGAAAAAAACAATGAGAATAGGAAATATGCTTTGAATATCAATTGAAATTACAATTCCAACCATAAAAAAGACGGCGGCAAGACATACAAAAAACGAAATAAGAACTACTGTAATCCATTTCGGAGTTTTTCCACGCGGGGTTCTGCCATACATATAAAATTTCACTTTTACACCGCCTTTCGTTATCCTTTTCGTCTGCTATCAAGCCAACTGTAATAATCCTCTAAC
>JAFTHJ010000128.1 GCA_017457465.1 Clostridia bacterium
ACGTATACTTCAACTTTGAGAACGTTTCCATTAAGCTTCCCGCAGAGAAGGCTAACAACCCCGCTCTTGCTGAGTACATCGGTAAGGAAGTTGTTGCAGGTCTCCGTCCCGAGTGTATCAGCGACAGCGCAGAGATAGACGAGGCTGCTGAAAACTCCTTCGACGTTGATGTTGACGTAACCGAGCTTATGGGTGCAGAGATATATCTCTACCTCAGCATTGGCGAGTCCAACCTCATCGCTCGTGTTTCCTCTCGTTCCAAGACAAGAGCTGGCGATAAGATAAAGGTATCCTTCGATATGACAAGACTTCATATCTTCGACAAGGACACCGAGCGTTGTGTCATTCACTAATTGAATCTTTAAAGGGCTATTGCGATTGCAATAGCCCTTTTGTGTTGCTGTGAGAAATAATACAATACCGCCGCAGAAAATTTTGTCTGCGGCGGTATTAAAGTTTTGTGATTAATTATTATATTTTTATATTAAAAAACACTACTACATAAATATTTATAAAAATATAATAAAGTCGAATTTTGCAATATCAGTGATTTTTGTATCGAATCATATTTGTCTTTTTTCTGCGCTTTTTATAGTCGAAAAAGTAAAACCATACGGCGAATATAATTAAGAAAGATAAAAGTGAAATTATCGCGGCTCGGCTCGTTATGAGCTTTCTTATAGCATCTATTTTTAGTGTAAATGAGTTCGCTTCAACATCCTCATATGTCACAAGCGGAACGGTGGCGACTATCTCTCCGTTGTAATAGAAGTCCACGCCGCCCACACGCTCACCCTCGTATACAGGCGCTGTCAGCGTGTCCTCGTATAGATAATATTCGTAGCTTATCTCTTTTTCCGCATCCGCCGAAAGCGGAATATATACCAGCGCCTCGGAGGCGGTGACCGCATATACGACAGATTCGGCCTGCTCTCCCTTCTTGGTTTGAGTCAGAGCGAAATCCACGGGGATGTCGCATATATATTCGCCCTCTTTCATTACCGACACAAATCCGAGATTGTATGCCGCGTAGGTTATAAGCTTGTTTGCGATATCGAATGAGCTTATTGTGTCGCCGTTCTCGTCGGCTCCCATAACCACACATAGATACGAGGCTTCTGCTATTGTTGCCTTTGTAACGACACAGTATCCGCCGCGGTCGGTCATACCCGCAATCATTCCCTCGGCGTATTTGTTGGTGTATCCTTGCGCGTAATACGAGCTTATCAAGGCATTTCTGTTGTTCAGCGTGTATTCCTCTTTCTCACTTATGAATCCCGTCTTTCTCGATACGGCGGAGCTTATTTCCATATAGCGCTCGTTTTTGAGAGCGGCTTTTGCTATACGGACTGTATCGGATAGCGTCGTAACCATTTTTTCGTCATCCCACCCCGTGGGATTTGTGTAGTGTGTGCTGTCGGCACCAAGCGTATCTGCTCTTTGATTCATAAGATTCACAAATCCGCCCACGCTTCCCGAAACCGCGTAAGCCAGAGCATACGCAGCGTCATTGCAGCCGCCGCACACAACTCCGTATATAAGCTCCTCGGCGCTTATCACGTCTCCCTCGGAGAGTCTCATACTCGTTCCCTCGGAGGCGGATAGCATAGCTTCCGTTATTGTTACGGGCGTGTCTAGCTTATCCGCAAAATGCTCAAGTGCCAGAAGTCCTGTCATAATCTTGACGGTAGAGGCAGGGGCTATCGGTATATCGGGGCTCTTGTTCAGCAGAACCTTTCCTGTTTCAAGGTTTGCGAAATATACATTTTTGGCGTGGCTGACGTCGGGCAGACCGTCGTAATAGCTTGACGCCCCCGCGCTCACAAGAGAGGAGAGAATAAGCGCGGCAGATAATAAAAGGAGGCATATAGCCCTTATGAAAAATCTTTTTTTCACGGCTTTGCCTCCTTTTTATTTTTCTTTACTTCAGTACAGATAGTTTTTTATCAGCTCCGCGAGGATATCGTCGCGGTCAAGTCTGCGGATGATTTTTCTCGCCCCGTCGGTGTCGGGAATATATGTGGGGTCTTCGGAAAGGATGTATCCCGAAAGCTGTGTTACAGGGTCGTATCCGCTTTTTATTATCGCGTCTTTTACGATTTCCAGCTTTTCGGATATTTCCGAATTTTTGTTTTCGTTAGACATATATACCTCCGTCGGTGATTTTTGCTCTACTATACATTATATACCAAAGGCGGCAAAATATCAAGAGAAAAATCGCAATTTAGGGAAAAGCTTTTACATTTATTTCCGAACGAGATTTCCGAGCCTTGCGGAGAGATAGACCGCGAGGATGAGCTTGGCGAGGTCGGGGATAATAAAGGGTATCACACACACCCAGAGCGCCGAGCCGAGACCGATGGTGGAGCCTGCCGCGCGGGATATGAGCAGAAACCAAAGTGAGCCTGTGATATAGCATACTAAAAGCGATAGGAGCATAGAGAGCATCGTTACCGATTTTTTGTTGCCAAAAAATTTTACAGAAAGGGAGATGACGAGCGTTGAGAGGATAAAGCCGATAAGGTATCCGCCCGTGGCGCCGAAAAGCACCGAAATTCCTCCTCGGAATCCCGCAAAAACGGGAACGCCTATGAGCCCGATAAATATGTATATAAATATTGAAATAAGACTTTGTCTCGGAGAGAGCAGGGCGGCGACGAGAAACACCGCGAAAAGCTGGAGAGTGAAGGAGATGCCCGATAAAAAGGGAACCGAAATGTATGAGCAGACCGCGATAAACGCCACACTTATGGCTATGAGCGTCAGGTCTTGAGTGGCTCTTTGGCGTTTGGTCATTTTATTCTCTCCTTTCACTTGTATCGTACCACGATAGTATACCATTTTTGCGCTTTACTTGCAAGAGTTAATTTGAAAATGCGGTTGGATATAGCGTGTAACGGCGTTGGGGAAGGCTAAAGAGAACGGCTACCGCTTCGGCGGTAGCCGTTGTGTCAGGTTTTACCTTAATTTATTTTCTTTTCTTCTTCCTCAAAGTTGTAGCCGAGAGCACCGATACAAGCAGAACGACACCCACTCCACCGCCTAGGTAAGAGCCGCAGCCGCTATAAGCTTCATTATTTGCGGTTGTGTCCGCGAATGTTACGGTTGTATCCGCCTCCGTTGTCGCCGCGGAGGTTTCCTCGTTTTTTAGCTTTTCAAGCGCCTCACGCTTTGTCTCACCACATTCGGTACAGGTGTAGGTTTTGACGCCCTCTGCCTCGGTTGTGGGTTGAGTTGTCACAACACCTTCGTTCCATATATGGTCGGCGTAAACGGTATCACCACACGCACAGATCTTTGCGTGTTTGTCGGCGTTGTGCTTACTCCATTCGCCGTAGGTGTGCTCGGTGAGCATATCAACAGCTTCTGTTGTTTGGTCTTTGCAAATCGAACAGGTAGTAGTATTCACGCCATAGGTGGTATGAGTGGGCGGTGTTGTTAATTCCTTGTTTCCGTATCTGTGGTAGGTTACAAAAACTCCAGTGGTAAAGCCTGACGCGATATCTTCCCATTCGCTCTCGCTTCCACAGTAGGTTACGTTTTTCAGATTTGAGCAACTACTGAAAGCACCATTTTCGATATCTGTGATTTTGTTGGAAATAGTTACACTCTTTATGCTTGTACAAGCGTTAAAGGTTTGCTTTCCTATTTTAGTTACACCATCGGGAATAATAAGCTCTTCTACAATTTTGCCGTTGAGATAAAGACGGTGTGCGTAATAAATAGGATTGGACTCATCATTGCCAAAATCAATGTTACACCAAGCGGAAAGGTCTGTAATATACACGCTTGTCAAATTTGTGCAGTCGCCGAACGCAAAATGTCCAATGGCTACCACACTATCGGGGATTGTTATAGTTGTCAATCCCTTAAAATAATAGAAGGCGTGATCTCCAATAAACCTTGTTTCCGAATTTATTATCACCGATGTAAGAGCAGTGTTTGCTACTTCATGCAAGTACAAATAAGGATTATTGCTATTACCGAGGTATTTAGCATTTTCGTATGTTGTAAAGCCAAGATTTGTGCAGCCATAAAATGCATATATACCAATGTTTGTGACGCTATCGGGAATATCTATACTTGTTAAATTTGCGCAGTCGTAGAATGCATAATTGTGTATTTTATAATTTTCTCCATTGTAATTTTCAGGAAGTATGAGAGCGGTATCGTTGCCTGTGTATCCCAATAGATAATTTACTCCATCGTATTTATAGAACAGATATCCGTCCTGACTTACTATCTTACTTTCACCTGTATGTATTTCAATAGCATAATATCCTAAACTACCGTAACGTTCAGAACCTGCTTTTATATCAAAATCCGAGTGATTTATAACTTCGACAAGCTTATAGCAAAAATCGAACGCAATACTGCTGACACTTGTAATGCCGTCGGGGATTGTTATGCTCATTAGGTTTGTGCAACCGTAAAATGCGCCAAAGCCTATACTATTGCCGCCTGTTATTACAACTGTTGTTAATGAATGAGGAACATATTTGAAATTATCACTGTATGAAGATGCTCCAAAAATACTTCCCAAGTACATATCGTCAACCAATGGAAGGGTAATACTTGTCAAATTAGTACAATCTTCGAAGGCTCCAGAAGCAATACTTGTGACACTGTTAGGTATTGTTACATTTGTCAAACTCCTGCAATCAGCGAAATCCAGGGAGCCTATCCCCTCAATACCGTCGGGTAGTATTACCTCTTGTAGACTTGTGCAGCGGTAAAATATACCTGAAACATATTTATTTGTTATACTATCGGGTAGGCTAACCTCTTGCAGATTTTTGCAACCGCTGAACAGATAGCTTCCAATATCTGTGACACTATTGGGTATTGTTATGCTCGTTAAGCCTGTGCAACCGTAGAACGCAGATTTACCAATACTTGTGACATTATTGGGGATTTCTATGTTAGTCAAATTTTCACATTCATAGAATGCATAATCATGTATCCTATAATTTCCACCATTGTAATTTTCAGGGAGTTTAAGCGCGGTATCGTTACCTATGTATTTGATAAAAGAGTTTGCGTAGAACAGATATCCGTCCTGATTTACTATCTTACTCTCACCCGTATGTACTTCGATAGCGTAATATCCAACATAGCCGTAATCAAATCTACCTGCTATTATGTTAAGGCTTGATTTGTTTATAACTTCAACAAGTGAACCGCAACCGTCAAAAGCACGGGTGCCAATGCTCGTGACACGGTGGGGTATAGTTATACTCGTCAAGTTGGTGCAACTGTAGAACGCAAAATTGCCAATGCTTTTAACGCTGTCGGGTATTGTTATGCTCGTCAAGCCAGTGCAACTGTTGAATACATTATCACCAATACTCGTTACACTGTCGGCGATTTCTATGCTTGTCAAGCCAGTGCAACCAGAGAAAGCAGAAGTACCAATGTTTGTGATGCTGTCGGGTATTTCTATGCTCGTCAAGCCTGTGCAACCAGAGAACGCAGAAGTACCAATGCTTGTGACGCTGTTGGGAATTTCTATACTTGTCAAATTTGTGCAGCAGAAGAATGCATAATTGTGTATTTTATAATTTTCTCCATTGTAATTTTCAGGGAGCTTAAGTGCGGTATCGTTACCTATGTATTTGATAAGAGAGTTTGCGTAGAACAGATATTCGTCCTGATTTACTATCTTACTCTCACCCGTATGTATTTCGAGAGCATAATATCCAACATAGCCGTAATCAGAGCTACCTGCTACTATGTTAAGGTTTGACTTGTTTATAACTTCAACAATCTTCTTACAACTCTGGAAAGAATCATTGGCAATGAAAGTGACTCCTTTGCCTATCGTTACGCTAATCAAGCTATAACAATTATAGAAAGCAGAGCGTCCTATTTGTTCTACACTATCGGGTATCGTTAAGTTAGTTAGGCTCGTGCAATCACTGAATGCAGCATCGCAAATGCTTGTGACATTATTTCCTATCGTTACGTTCACCAAATTTGTACAATCTCGAAATGCATATTCTCCAATACTTGTGACACTGTCGGGTATAGTTACGCTTGTCAAGCCCGTACAAGATAAGAATGCATAATTTCTGATACTTGTTACGCTGTCGGGTATATACAAATCGGTTATAAGTTCTCCGTTGAGGTAAAGCTTACTGGCGTAAATAAGAGGATTAGAAGAGAAAGAAAACGAGTTTTGTAAATAATCAAAACAAATATTACACCATGCGGCAAGGTCTGTGATGTTCACCTTCGTTAATTCTTTGCAATCTCTAAATGCGTCAATACCAATGTTTGTGATGCTCTTTGGTATTGTTACATTGGTCAGTTTTGTGCAATTTCTAAATGCGTATTTTCCAATCCTTGTAACACCGTTTTCTATTATGATCTCTTTTATTAATGAAGCGTGAGAATACCATGGGGTATCACCGGAATTGTTTGTGTAAGAAAAATCCTTCATCTCTCCTTCGCCCGAGATAACGAGTTCGCCCGTTGCGGTATCGAGCGTCCAAGTGAGGTTATCTCCGTCAGCTCCGCAGGTGCCGCTGTAAACGGTTTTCTCTGTTGCCGCCGAGACAGTTACAAGGGCAATCGAGCTGACAAGGATTGCCAGTACTGCTAAAATTGTGATAAGTTTTTTCATAGTCTTTTCCTTTCTCAAATAAAAAAGTGCGCAGCCGAAGCCGCGCACTAAAAATGCATGACTCCGTATTGCTGCGACACAATTGAATTTTTTCGCATAAGTTGTAACACACAGAAAAGTATACGAAAAAGGAGCATACATTTTTTCAAGAAAAAAAGTATACTTATCCTGTGTACCTGATATTCAATTGTGTCGCAAAGAAAGTATAGCACATTTTACCTGAAAAGTAAATACTTTTTTGAAAATCGCTTACATCTGTGGGAAGATATCTTCATTATAATTGTTAAAAGATACACAATTTATGAAAAATATTTTATACTGCTATTGATTTTTCCTGAAAGTTGGTGTATAATAGTACGGTAATTTAAAAATAAAAGAAATTTTATTTACAAAGGAGTAAAGAAAATGTTGGTTTCAGCAAAGGAAATGCTTACAAAAGCAAAGCAGGGCAAATATGCCGTAGGTCAGTTCAACATCAATAACCTTGAGTGGACTAAAGCAGTTCTTCTCACTGCGCAGGAGTGCAATTCTCCCGTTATTCTCGGTGTTTCCGAGGGCGCGGGCAAGTATATGTGCGGATACAAGACCGTTGTCGGAATGGTTAACGGAATGATTGAGGAGCTTGGTATCACGGTTCCCGTCGCTCTCCACCTTGACCACGGAAGCTACGACGGCTGTATGAAGTGTATCGAGGCAGGATTCTCCTCGATAATGTTCGACGGTTCTCACTACCCGATCGACGAGAATGTCGCAAAGACATCCGAGCTTGTTAAGATTTGTGCGGAGAAGGGTATGTCCCTTGAGGCAGAGGTCGGCTCTATCGGCGGCGAAGAGGACGGCGTTGTGGGCGCGGGTGAGTGCGCGGATCCTGACGAGTGCAAGAGCATCGCGGACCTCGGAGTTACAATGCTCGCCGCAGGTATCGGAAACATTCACGGCAAGTACCCCGAGAACTGGAAGGGACTCTCCTTTGAGACTCTCGCTGCTGTTCAGGAAAAGACAGGCGAGATGCCCCTCGTTCTTCACGGCGGAACAGGTATTCCCGAGGAAATGATAAAGAAGGCAATCTCTCTCGGAGTTGCGAAGATTAATGTTAACACCGAGTGTCAGCTCTCCTTTGCGGCTGCAACACGCGCTTATATCGAGGCTGGTAAGGACCTTTCGGGTAAGGGATTTGACCCCAGAAAGCTTCTTGCTCCCGGTACAGAGGCTATCAAGGCTACTGTCAAGGAAAAGATGGAGCTGTTCGGTTCTGTAAACAAGGCGTAAAATTTTATGTCAGGGGAAGAATGGACTCGCGCCGTTCTTCCCCTTGAAAATTTGAATAAAGAGGGAAATAAAAATGACCAAGATTGACATAGTTTCGGGCTTTCTCGGCGCGGGAAAGACGACTCTTATAAACAAGTTGATACACGAAGCATATGCGGGAGAAAAGCTCGTTCTCATAGAAAACGAGTTCGGAGAGATAGGAATCGACGGCGGATTTCTTCAGGATGCGGGTATAAACATTACCGAGATGAACTCGGGCTGTATTTGCTGCTCACTTGTCGGAGATTTCAGCGAGGCTCTCGCAAAGGTTATCGAGGAATATAATCCCGAGAGAGTGCTTATCGAGCCGTCGGGCGTGGGTAAGTTGAGTGATGTCATCCGCGCGGTCACGGCATCGGGCGCGAAGGATATTGCGCTTAACAGCTTCACGGTCGTCGTCGATGTAAATAAGTGTAAGCTTTATATGAAGAATTTCGGCGAGTTCTTTAACGACCAGATAGAGAACGCGGGATGTATCGTTTTCAGCCATACCGATAAGACGACAGAGGCGAAGCTCACAGAGGCTATATCCCTTGTCAAAGCTCATAATGAGGGGGCGTTTATGGTTACGACTCCGATATCCGAGCTTACGGGAGCCGACCTGCTTGAGGCTATGGAGCGTAAGTCCTCTATCGAGGAGGAGCTGAAGCGCCTTATGGAGAGCGAGGAGGTCTGCCCCGAGTGCGGACACCACCACCATCATCACGAGCACGAACACTACCACGATGAGGAATGTCACCACGAACATCACCACCACGATGACGAGTGCCACCATGAGCATCACCACCATGATGAACACGAGCATCACCATCATCACGACGGTGAGTGCGAGTGCGGTTGCGGCGGACACCATCATGAGCATGACCACGAGCATGACCACGAGCATGACCACGAGCACCACCACGAGCATGAGCATCATCACGAACACGAGCATCACGGACACCACCATCACCACCACGCCGATGAGGTATTCACCAGCTGGGGCAGGGAAACCGTCAAGAAATATTCGGCAGAGCAGATGCGTGAGAGTCTTGCCGCGCTCGAGAACGAAGAGAAATACGGCTTCGTCATCAGAGCAAAGGGAATTGTTGAGGGAGAGTCGGGCAAGTGGATACATTTCGACTATGTTCCCGCGGAGCCCGATGTGCGAGAGGGCTGCTCGGCGGTTATAGGCAAGATATGCGTTATAGGCTCGAAGATAAACGAGGATGCGCTTGAGGCTCTTTTCGGACTCAAGTGAGAAAGAGGTAAGATATGAGTATGCCTGTATACCTTTTCACAGGTTTTCTTGAGGGCGGAAAAACCACCATATTGCAGGAATCTCTGGCTGACGAGCGCTTCAACAGCGGCGAGAAAACGCTGGTCATTCTCTGCGAGGAGGGCTTTACTGAACTTGAGCCCGATAAATTCTGGGGCAAGAATGTTCAGATAAGAACGATAGAGGAAGAGGACGAGCTTAATGAGCCTAATCTTCGCGCGTTTGCCGCGGAGCATAGATACGACAGAATAATTATCGAGTATAACGGAATGTGGATGCTTGATAAGCTCTACGCGAATATGCCCCGCGATTGGGTGATTTATCAGAATATGATGTTCGCCGAGGCGAGGACATTCCTGAATTATAACGCCAATATGCGTCAGCTTGTTTACGATAAGCTCAAGGACGCTGAAATGATAGTCCTCAACAGAGCCTACGAGGGCGTTGATAAAGACGAGATACACAAGGTGGTCAGAGGAATATCGCGCAGAGCGGCGATAGTTTATGATTATCCCGACGGACACGTTGAGTATGACGAGATAGAGGACCCGCTTCCGTTTGATGTCAATGCTGACGTGATAGATATCGCTGATAACGATTACGCACTTTGGTACAGAGACCTCTCGGAGAATATGAAGGCTTACGTGGGTAAGACCGTGCATTTTAAGGGAATGGTTGCAAGAGAGCCGAAGCTCGGAAGCAACGCCGTAATTCTCGGACGGCATATTATGACCTGTTGCGCCGACGATATTCAGTATGGCGGAATGGTCGCCGTGTTCAAGTCGGCTTCCCCCCTCAAAACAGGGGACTGGGTGACAGTCAAGGGCAAGATTCGTATGGAGAGGACCAAGGTATATCGCGCCGAGGGACCTGTGGTTTACGTTGACACCACAGAATTTGCCGTCGCTCCCAAGCAGGAAGTGGTTACCTTTTATTAATAGTTGATAACAGAACAACCTCTCGCGGAAATATGTTCCGCGAGAGGTTGTTTCTACTTATACGGTTTACGCTTCATATACCTCAACTCCCGACTCTCGAATAGAGCCGAGCGCGTCGGCGTTGTCTGCCTTTGATGTAACAAGCACATCAACATCCGTTATCGGACAAACCCGCGCAAAGGTGTTTCTGCCTATTTTTGAGCTATCCGCCGCTACGATAACTGTGTCGGCACAGCTTATCATTTTGTTTATAAGCTCGGCTTCACTCGCGTAATAGAGCGAAAGTCCGTGGCTGCCCGTCACTCCGTCGACAGAGAGAATGCATTTACCTGCGTGATATTTGTCGAGCTGGGCTACCGAATCGGGGCCGTAGGTAAAGCCGTACTTGCTCTCAACAAGTCCGCCGAGCAGGGTGACATTAAAGCCGTAATACGATGAAGCCTCGGTCGCGATAGCTATTGAATTCGTCAGGATAGTTATATTTTTCTTGCCGCGGAGGGCACGGAGAACATATGTCAGTGTCGTTCCCGAATTCAGGATTATCGTATCGTCGTCGCCTATAAGCTCGGCGAGTTTTTGCGCTATAGCCTTCTTTGAGGCGGAGTTGGTGGTGAAGCGCTCGGCAACATCCATATCAATGTAAAGCTTATCCTTTGCGATAGCTCCGCCGTGTACTCGCTTGATGCTTCCCGTTGATTCGAGATATTCAAGGTCGGAGCGCACCGTCACCTCTGAAATGCCGTAAAGACGGCTCAAATCAGCTACCTTGACCTTTCCTTCTTTGTTTATAAGCTCTATTATTTTCTCTCTGCGCTTTTCGGCTGAATTCAACATTGCTTTTCTCCTTGGGTTTCATATCGACTTTCGGTTTACTTTCGATTTTTCTAAAATATTTTCGTTAAGAGTATACCACAGAGAAACGGAGTTGTCAAGGATTATTTTAATTTATTCTTTAGATACAGTTTGTATAGGCTTTTTTAAATAACTGTATTGACAATTGTGGGAAAATGTGTTATTATATAAAACCGAAAGGAAAACAATATATATCCGAAAGCAAAAAGGAAGTTTGTTTTGTGAGGTGCGATATGAAAAAGGAAATTTACGAGGCGGCTATGAACGCCTTTAAAATAGAAAGCGAGTCATTACTCGCTACCGCAGAGATTATCAACAGCGAGGAGTTTATGCGCGCGGTCGAGGTGCTTTCGAGAGCCGAGAGAATCGCGAGTGCGGGATGCGGACATTCGGGTATCGCGTGTCAGCATTGTGCCCACCTGATGTGTTGTATAGAGCGCCCCGCACGATTTATATCTCCCGCAGAGGCGGTTCACGGCGGACTTGGGTTTGTGCAGAAGGGAGATGTTATGGTTCTTGCTTCCAGAGGCGGCAAGACAGATGAACTTCTTCCTATAGCCGATATCTGCAGAAGTAAGGGAGCGGTGGTTATAGGAATTACCGAAAATCTCGAATCTCCTCTGGCACAGAGGTCGGATATAGTTATAGCGATGAAGATAACCCGCGAGTGTGACAGATATAACTGTCAGGGAACGACGAGCTTCACAGTCCTTGCGGCGATATTCGATGCGCTCCAGACAGCAGTCCTTGAAAATACGGGATTTAAGAACGAGGAGTTTGCCGTTATCCATCCTGGCGGAGCTGTTGGTAAGAGACTTAATTCGAAATAATAAAAATAACATAAAAATTAAGGAGAAAAATTATGGAATTCAAGGTTTTTCAGAAGGAATTGGAGCTTCAGTCGAGAGGTTGGATACCCACATTCCACGACGTTTCAAAGGAAGTAATGGAGATAGTAAAGGCGTCGGGAATTAAGAACGGCACCTGTTGTATCGCGTCTCACCACACCACCTGCAGCGTTATGGTTCAGGAATGCTCACACGATATCGACTCGTTTGACCTCGAGTATCTCCAGCACGACCTGCTCGATATTATGAGAAAGATGATTCCCGACTTTGCCGAGGAGCATCAGTACCGCCATCCCGGACCTATCCATTCCCAGTTCGGAAGATATGTGAATGAGCCCGGTGACTATACAAGTATGAACACCGACGGACATCTCAGAAGCGTATTCTTCGGCAGAAGCGAAACTATGACTGTCAAGGACGGTGTTCTTGACGGCGGTGAATTCGCTCATATATACTTTATCGACTGGGACCACGTAAGAGCCCGTCGCAGACAGCTCAATATCACGGTTATGGGAACTACAGACGATGTTGAAGACCGCAAGTGGAACAACGGAGAGGTTATCAACACACTCAGAAAGTATACAGACGAAGAAAAGGCGTTTGACGTTCATTACACGCTCCAGCAGCAGAGATAATCAGGGAGGATATAAAAATGAAGCTTATTCTTGATACAGCTAATCTTAACGATATAAAATATTTTAACGAGTTTTTTCCGATAGTCGGAGTTACGACCAACCCTACGATTCT